>JAFVHA010000031.1 GCA_017478035.1 Paludibacteraceae bacterium
AGCCGGTGCAGGTCGTCTCTTTATCCTCATGGACGACTGTCAGTGGTGGGAAGTAGAGAAGAAGGATAACCTCTACCATTGTATCCACCCGAATAACGACACCTATTATTACTGGGATGAGGATGAAGAAATGTGGATGGAGCAGCGCTTTACCATTACCTGGCTCAACTGGGATGGATCGGAAATCAAGTCTTACACCTACAATCCTGTAACGGGAGAACCGACCGAAGTGGCTTATAGCGTTACTTATGGAACGATGGCGGAATATCTCGGTTCGAACCCGACGCGTCCTGCAAACATTGACTATACCTATGATTTCACGGGTTGGACTCCTGCGTTGGGTAAGGTAACGAGCAACGTTACTTATACTGCGACTTATAAGGAGCAGCCTCGTAAATATACCATCATCTTTACCACCGAGGGTGGCGTAGAGATCGAGCGTCATTTCTTGACGCACAATGAGTTACCTGTTTGCGATAATGTGCCGACTCAAACGGGCTTCACGCTTCAATGGGAACCGGCGCTGGCTGCGGTTACGGGTGATGCTACCTATCGCGCTACCTGGTTGCCGGAACCGCCTGCAGAGTATGCGATTCGTTTCGTGGATTATGATGGTACGGAATTGCAAAGCGGGCTTGTGGAAGTAGGTGAACTGCCGGAATACAATGGTGCTGAACCTGCCAAGAAGCAGACCGACTATGCTTCCAATAAAGAGTTCTCCTATATCTTTGATCATTGGTCGCCTAATGTATCGAAGGTGACGCAGGCTATGACCTATACCGCTGTGTATCGTGAGGCCGCGAAGGAATATACGGTGATTTTCAAGGATGAAGACAATTCTGAAATAGAGACGCGCACGTATCATTACGGTGAGACGCCTGTCTGCACGAACCCGCCGACTAAACCTAATACGGCGGAATGGACCTATCAGTTGGCTTGGACTCCGCAGATTCAGGCGATAGTAGGTGATATTGATCCGGAGACTCCGATTGTCTATACGGCGGATTTCGAGACGCTGAAGCAGAAGAATAAATACTCCGTTACGCTGAAGAGCAATCCTTCCGGCGCAGCTGTCCTGACCGGTGCCGGTTTGTATGAATACAATGCGAATTCTTCGGCTGTGACGATAGCAATAACGAATATCACTGCCGGCTATAACTTCATCAACTGGAGCGATGCCAATACAAGCACGTCTCGTACGATGGCTATCACGGCTGATATTGAACTGGTGGCGAACTTTGAGTGTCCGGATTGCGATAAAGTCAACATCGTTTGGAAGAATTGGGATGATTCGGAATTAAAGACCGTAAGCCAGGCCAAGGGAACCGCTACCACCTATCCGGGTGCTACGCCTACCAAACCGGCTACTTCAGCCGAGACCTATACCTTCGATGGTTGGTCTACATCGCTGGGTGGCGACAGAGCCTATAAGAACGGTATGACGCCAAAGGCGGCGGATGGTGGCGCTACGTATTATGCGCACTTCACAGCAACGTCTATTCCGAACCTTACGGTTGAAAGCGGTTCCACCACGGTACTCAGTAGCCCAGTTACATATCAAAATCTCATTCTAACCTCCAATGGTACCAGTTCCGGTCAGTTGCTCGGACAGGACTACCTGACCCTTACCGGCAAGGCATACTTTGATTTTGCTGTCAATGCGAAAGCACGCCTTTGGTATCAAGTGGCTGTTCCTTGGCAAGTAGATGCTCGTACGGGTATATCTGTCAACGGCCGCACACTCCGCTTGGGTAGGGACTTCGACGTGATCTATTATAATGGCCAAGAGCGTGCGGAGAATCATGTTAACAAAGCTTGGTCTTATGTAGAAGATGGCGATAAGATGATGTATCCGGGTCAGTTGTATATGATTATGATATTGAGTGATGCACCGGTTATCCGCTTTGCAAAGGCAGATGGCGCAGGCCTGTTAACCACCCAAACTTCGGTAACCAAATATGATTCGGATGTAGAGGGCGATAAGGGGTGGAATGCTGTTTCGAACCCGGCTCTCTTCCATGCTTATGTGAATCCGGGTGTGTCTTTAGGTCAGGTATATATCCCGGGAGAGGATAGATATAAGCCGATTTCTATGAGCGGTGCCAAGATGGTAGTAGGTCAAGGTGCATACGTTCAGGTAGATACCGACAAGGATATTGAAGTAAGTTATGGTGGTACATATAGTGCGGCTGCTCCTGCGCCTCGTCGTGCGGCAGCAGAGTCCGCAAATGCCAAGTTTGAGGTACGTATAGCGCCGATTAACAAAGAAGAAACAGACCTTGTATTTGTAGAAACGGATGCGACTAAGACCCCGGATGCTTATACGGTAGGTATGGATCTTGCGAAGATGGGCGTAAGTACGCAGGCGGCACAGATGTGGGTAAATCGCTATAACAAGCAGCTCTGTATGAATACCATGGCCCCGGTAGATGGTCAGGCGGATTATCCGTTGGGTATCTTTGCACCGGAGGATGGAGAGTATTCGATTAGTATCTTGCGTACAGGAGTAGAGCAACCGAGTGACCTCTATCTGACGCTGGATGGCGAGATTATCTGGAATCTCTCGAAGAATGCTTATACGGCGTTGTTAGAGGAAGGTACCACCTCTCGTTACGGTCTGCGCACAGTAGCGAAAGCACCGCAGATTACCACAGCTATCGAAGAAACATGGGTAGATAGCGAGGGTAAAGTTATCAAGGCGGCTAAAGTGCTGATTGATAATCAGGTATATATTATTCGTGATGGTAAACTCTATACCATTACCGGATCGCTCGTGCGCTGATAACTGACAACTGAATACTGAACACAGATAACTCATAAAATTATGGAAAAGAAAATATATATTGTTCCTCAAGTTGAGGAAATGCCCATGAAGGCAA
The DNA here is from genome assembly GCA_017478035.1 of Paludibacteraceae bacterium. GTDB lineage: Bacteria > Bacteroidota > Bacteroidia > Bacteroidales > Paludibacteraceae > Colicola. Next base: position 2,880 of record JAFVHA010000031.1, read on the forward strand.
TGGGCGGAATTATGAAAACCAGTGGAGAGACTCCTGTTGGTCCGGCTCCAGCTCGTAATCCGGGTGACTTCATTGAATAACGGCGAAAAATCTCATGTGCTCTAAGGCATATGGGATTTTTTGCACTATGCCTATGAAACAAATACGTATATACGGCTTATTGCTGTTGCTCTTGATGTCCATGATGGCATGGGGGCAAGAGATGTCGGTCGCGGAGCGCAATGCCGCGCAAGGTTTCAATGATACCATTGACCGCCTCGTCCCGGACTTTGTACTGGTGAGTCTCTGTATAGCAGATCCTACGGATCAAAGTCAGGATTACTTAGGTATGACCGGCCATTCATTCCTACGACTGCAATGCCCTACTTTTGGCTTAGATTATTGCTTCAGTTATGAGAGCGAGCGAATCAAAGGGCAGATGTGGGATTATTTGACGGGTAAGTTGAAGATGGGTATGTATGCTGTACCAACGGATGAGTATATAGAAGACTATCGAGTATGGGGGCGTGCTGTACATGAATACCGCATTAATATGCCTGCAGATGCAGAGCAGCGTCTTTGGGAACAGATGGATAACCACATGATGACGGAGAAAGATATGCAGATGAACTTGATCAAGTTCGGCTGTACAAATACGATCTTGCGTTATGTAGAGAAAGCCCTTTCTCCTACGCAAATCAAGTATAACTGGCCGGAGAAATTTCTGACTAAATCGGCGATGGAGATAACGGAGGAGCATTTAAAAAACTATCCTTGGACGCTATTGGGATTTCGTATAACAGCAGGCAGGTCTTTGTTGCAGATGCAGTCGCCTAAGCAAAAAATCATTTTTCCACCTGACTTAGTTGAAGTGTGGTCTCAATCAACACTTAATGGAGAGCCGGTATTGTCTTATGTGGGGGATATCGTGGAGGCAGATCCGGTTGTAGCGAAAGCGCCATGGTTTACTCCACAATTGTGCGGAGTCTTATTCTTGATCATTATTGCTGGGGGAATAATATGGGCTATTATCCGTAAACTTAGGTCATAAATCTCCAATGTTAAATCTCAAATCTCAAATAACCTATCCGCTTCTTCCCTTTTCTCAACTCGTATTTGATATGACGAGGTGGGGAGTTGGCTTTTATTTATTTCCTGTGCTTATCAAATGGCATGACGGAGCGAAAGAAAAAAAACATATAGAGCGAGCTATCCGTGCTGCCTTAGCGAACCATCCGGTTTTTCAGATGCGGGTGGATTGGCTTGGCAACCATTATTCCTCGCCCTTGAAAGATATGTTCCACGGACGTTTTCATGATATAGCGTTGTCCGTTCGTGGGGACGATTTGATCATCCAAGCGCAGATAAGCCGCATCTTAGGCGATGGGGAAAGTATAGAGATACTATTGGATGATATCCGTCGAGCCTATGAAGGATTGCCCTTGGAGCCGGATGATTATTGGGTCTATGTGGCGCGGTTTGAGCAGCATAAGACGGCCTCGCATTATTTTGCAAGCCGAGATTGGCTGGTTCACGAGTTCGCCAACACCTCCGTTCCTGTCCGTCCGACGACTGATCGGAAAAGGTTGTTCACTCTTCTTCCTCCCCAACCGGGAATCTATAAATCGGATTATACTGACCTGCAGGCGAAAATCCGAAACCTCTCTAAGAAGAATTTCCTCTCTCTGGATGGTCTCTTCTCGCTTTGTACCGCCTTGGCGATAGCGGAGTATTGCGGTACAGATGAAGCAGCGCTTACGTGGGCGTATGAGGGCCGCGAAACGCCAGAAGAGCAACGCGTCTTTGGTAGTCTCCATCGCGATATTCCTTTCCAAATAAAAAATCTCAAATCTCAAATCTCCAATCTCAAATCGGATTTGATTCGCGAAGCTCGCAATCAAATCCGATCGGGTATAGCACATAGCGATTATCCCTATACGATGACGGCGCCTTATAACAAGCGTTGGAACTATGCAGTGAATGTACTGCGGGTAAATGATGTGAAGGATATGCTATGCGCTGTAAATCTACCAATAGAAATAGTATCTATCCCGGAGCCCAAATATGCCTATGCGCTTTTGGACGTAGAGATCCATGAGCACGCGGAGGACTTGTCGCTCTATTTCCGCTACTCCGCTACCCATTATAAAGAATCCTCTATCCGCCGCTTTGCGGCATTGGTACGCAAATATCTTGAATGGCTCCTGGAAGAATAGTTCGTCATCCCGTAATCCCGTAATTACGTCATCACGAAAAAAAACAACAATGAACACCCTTCTTGATAATATAGATCTCCGCCCCCTGTTGGAGCAATCTCTCTCGCAAGCGGCTATCGCCAATCCGCATCGGGAGACGAACCCCGTACGGACGGTGAAGGAGTGGTGTGCCTATGTAGAGCGTTTTGCGCATCTGATGCCGTGGCAGGGGATGGATATTGGCGAGGATGCTTCGTTCTTCCGCCGCATTGACCAGAATATAGGCTATTTCTATTTCCTGCTCGACCAGCCTCTGGATGCGCTTCGTGACAAGGGCTATATCTATCCTTCGCTTCAGTACGAACCGCGGGTAGCGGCTTGGCTGAAGGACTATAATACAGCATGGGGCGAATACCTCAGCGATCCTAATAGTTGGAACGACTCCTATTATAATATCGCGCGTACGGACGCGCGTTTCGAGCTTGATACCGATCGCTATGAGTCGCCCGACCATTGGCATTCCTGGAACGACTTCTTCGGGCGAAGACTCCGTTCGGAATTACCTAATCCCGTCATCACGTCATTCCCTCATTCTCTCATTCCCTCATTCACTCATTCATTCATCAGCCCTTGCGATGGTGAGATCGCTTTTGCCCCGGTAAAGACCGCGAGTATCGCTAATTGGCTTAATCTGTTGGGCGACAGCCCGTATCGAGCTTGTTTTGAGGGTGGCGAGACGACGCATATTGTCCTCGATGTCTTTGATTATCATCGTTTCCATGCACCGTGCGATGGTATGATCTTGGAATGCAAAACCATTGAGGGCATCCATGCCGGAGGAGGTGTGATTATATGGGATGAGGCGCAGGGTAGGTATCGTTATGACCAACTCGGCGTGACAGACTTTCAGATGTTAGAAACCCGAGGAGTCCTTATTATAGACACACGCGCGTACGGAAAGATCGCCATTGTCGCCGTCGGCGTCCAGCAAGTGAGTTCGGTCGTGTGGACTTTCATAAATCATAAATCTGAAATCATAAATCATAAATTAACTCAGGGCACCGAGTTGGGCTGTTTTAAATTCGGCGGCAGCGACGTCGTCCTTTTCTTTGAACCCGGCAAGGCACCGCATATGTCGCCTAAATCCGTCAAAGTAGGCGATCCTCTAACCCCTAACCCCTAACCCCTACACTATACACTGATTACTGAACACTAAACACTGACTACTGATCACTGAAAAATCGCAGCAAAAAGCGAATTTTTTTGTGAAATCCTTGCATATATCAAAAAAAAGCAGTACCTTTGCACAAGTTTCCGAAAAATACGGAAGGATTTTTAAAATGTTTCCTATATATTTGGATGAAATTTGAAACTTTATGGCAAAAAAGGAATTATTAAAGACATTAATCGCGCTGACACAAGCGGAATTGCCGTTTAATCGTATGGAGCGCGATGTGATAATACCTGAGAATCCGGATAGTATAATTACCGTTCCAGGTGTGCGTCGTGCCGGTAAATCATCCTTACTCATGTTAGCAGTAAACAAATTGTTAGCATCGGGAGTGCAGCGCGAGCAGATACTTTGGGTGAACTTCGATGATGAGCGTTTATCCGGCATGCTGACAGAGGAGCTGGATGAAGTGCTAAGTGCCTATCGTGAGATGTTCCCGGACGTGAACCTTAAGGAAGTATATATGTTCTTTGATGAGATACAGAACATCATAGGTTGGGATCTGTTTGTGCTACGTGTCTTCAAATCATATTGTCCACATGTATATGTCACCGGAAGCAATGCTAAATTGCTATCCAAAGAGATATCTACGGCTTTGCGCGGATGGACTCTTGATTATGAGATGCTGCCACTAAGTTTTTCCGAGTACTGTCGTTTCACCAGCGTAAATGCGCATAGCTACTTAGAGAGCGATAAAGCCAAGCGATATGCAGCGATGGAGAACTATCTACATAGTGGCGCATTTCCGCAAGTGGTATTGACACCGGATAAATCGACCAAGTTGAAGCGTTTGCAGGGATATTTCAACACGATGCTGCTGCGTGACTTGGCTGAGCGCCACAAAATAAAGAATATTGAAGGTTTGCGCTATTTTCTCAAGCGCATCATGCTCAATTTGACAAAAACAACCTCCATAAACGGCATCTTTAACGATATGCGTTCCAGTGGCGCCAATGTTAACAAGGATGATCTGTATGACTGGGCTGAATGGGCTGTGGAGGTGTACATGTTTGTGCGTTACCCGAAATATAGCGCTTCGCTTGTGAAGGAGAACCAATCACTTCGTAAGTACTACGTGATCGACACTGGTATGCGTCAGGCTGTGCTGATGCCGCAATCAACAGACAATGGCAAGTTACTGGAGAACCTTGTGGCGCTTGATCTATTCCGTCGTCGCGGCGAGGAACGTAAGATATTCTATTGGATGGAAAAGCATGAATGTGACTTTGTGGTACAGCGGGAAGATCACGTGGAAGAGTTGATACAGGTGACATGGGATATGACCGATGAGGAGACGTATAAACGTGAGATTGAGGGAATAAAAGAGGCTGCAAGAGGAACGAAGTGCGATAAACTTACTATTGTCACGCGCGACCAGAAAGAAACGATAGAGGAAGACGGGTATCGTATCGAGGTCGTAGGAATAGAAGAGTGGCTAATACGTGAAAGATGTCTCTCGGCTGAATACTGACAACTGATTACTGAAAACTGATTACTGAAAACTGATTACTGAATACTGATAACTGAATACTGATAACTGAATACTGATAACTGAATACTGATAACTGAATACTGATAACTGAATACTGATAACTGAATACTGATAACTTCATATGAAACGCTATGACTAAGCAACAAATTATATCACAAACAAATGCAGTACTGGCAGAACATTTTGAGATTAGACCGGAGGATATTCATCCTGATGATATCATACGCCATACTTTGCAACTAAATAGCCTATCTGCATTAGAGGTTATAGTAACTATAAAAAGACAATATGGGATATCCATTACACCTCGCGAGTTGTCAGGATTGGTGACTTTTGAGGATTTATACGATTATATGTCAGTTAAACTTCAAGCCCAATGATAGCATATCTTTTCCCTGGTCAAGGGGCACAATATGGGGGGATGGGTAAAGAGTTATACGATTCTTCTTTACCCGCAAGGCAGATTTTCAACCGTGCTGATGCCTTGTTGGGGTGGTCTTTGAGTGAATTGATGTTCAATGGCACTGATGACGACCTGGCTGAAACGAGAATTACGCAATTGTCCGTTTTTGTCCATAGTGTAGCCTCTTTGGAAGCAGATATGAATCGTCGCCGACCGGGCATAGTTGCCGGACATAGTTTAGGAGAATATAGTGCGTTAGTAGCCGCAGAAGTTCTGAGTTTTGAGGACGCATTGATGCTGGTGGATGCCAGAGGTAAATGTATGTCCATGATTGATGGTGCGATGGCAGCAATCATCGGTCTGTCTTCTGCTGAGGCGGAGCGTATATGCAAAAATTTTGAGAACGTATATGTCGCTAATTATAATTGTTTGGAGCAAACCATCATCTCCGGTTCGTGCGATGCGGTGTCCGCCGCCTGTGCTGCTGCTCGTGATGCGGGGGCAAGACACGCTTTCCCTTTAGATGTCTCCATCCCAAGTCATTCCCCATGGATGAAACCGGCTCAAAACCATTTTAAGCCATATATTGATAATACGATTTTCCATAAGCCGATCTGTCCGGTTTGTCAAAATATTGATGGACAATTATATACCGAGAGTGATCGGATAAGGGAGAATTTACTCTTGCAGTTTGTGTCGCCGGTTCGCTGGAGAGATAGTATCATCCGCATGATAGAGGCGGGTGTGTCCGAGTTTATCGAGTATGGTCCGGGAGATACATTAACGGAATTAGTAAGTAAAATCAAGAAAGGAATTTAATACGGATATGAAATATGCTTTAGTTACAGGCGGAAGCCGGGGAATAGGGCGGGCTATCTCGATTCAGTTGGCGCGTGACGGCTATTATGTCATTATAAACTACAAAAGCAATCACGAGGCAGCGCAAGAGACACTTTCGCAGATTCAGAATGAAGGCGGACAGGCAGAATTAATGCCGTTTGATGTGTCCCAGCCTGATGCTATCAATACAACTTTGGAGCAGTGGTATGCTTCTCATCCGGATGAATATATCGAAGTGCTCGTAAATAATGCAGGGGTTTCAAGAGATGATATGTTTCTGGATATTGAATCAGAAGATTGGCACAAAGTAATAAATTCGGGTCTAAATGCCTTTTATTATATAAGCCAACGTGTACTTCCGGAAATGATACTCCATCATCAAGGTCGTATCATTAATATATCATCCATAGCTGCTATACGAGGATATGTGGGACGTGTTAATCACTCTGCAGTGAAGGCTGCGCTATTAGGTGTTACAAAAGCTCTCTCAGTAGAAGTTGCCTCTCGAAAAATAACGGTTAATGCCGTTGCACCGGGCCTAATATTGACAGACATACACAGAAATTTTCTAAAATCACAAAATATATCCGAAGAGGAGTCTCTAATTCAATATAAGAAATATATCCCAATGCAAAGAATCGGTAAACCGGAAGAAGTAGCAGATTTGGTTTCTTTCTTGGCGAGTGACAAAGCGGCATATATCACAGGACAAGTAATCGCTATTGACGGAGGATTGGCAGTATGAAACGTGTAGTAGTAACAGGAATGGGAATATGGTCTTGCATTGGTCAGGAC
>JAFVHA010000006.1 GCA_017478035.1 Paludibacteraceae bacterium
TTATGTTCCGCAGTCGTCCAATCGCCGATGGTATCGTCCCAATCGAGGAATATGGCTTTATAAACTCTCATGAAGATCGTTTGTTTTATTGTTGTGCCCTTTGTAAGGCTGCGCGGCCGAGGTCGGTCATCAGACCACGGGCTTCCAAGTCGGCACAGCGTTGTTTGTTCAGTTCAGTCCAATGGCTTCGTTTCTGCCGCGGTGACAGACGTTGCGCCAATCGACCGTCCGGCAGACGTTTGAGCGTTGAGTCGATCCATCCGAAACAGAGTGATTCTTCGACTACCTCTATATACGGCAGGCACACGCCTTCGGGTTTCTTCTTGCCGCGGTACATCGCAATCCAGCAGCATGTTTGGCTTGCCGCATTGCGCTCGAACCACGCTCTCAGTTGCGCCCGTTCACTATATTCCAACAAATCCACTATTTCCATCGTAAGTAGGTAGTCCATCTGCATTATGCTTATAATGCGACCACTAGTATATTGTCCGCTTTCAAACGAACAGCGAGCCAATGACTGATACGCTGTTGGTCATCTTCTTTGAGCTTCGGTTTCGCATGGACGAGTAGCACAATCTGTTCATCGTTTCGTGTGAGTGTGACGCTTGTTATCTGAGGCCATTGTGCTTGTACCTCCGATGTGATCTGTTCTACCGGCAATTGCAATGCCTTGAAACCGTCAATCTGCGCATTGAGCACTCGGATCGAATCGTCGCGTTGCTTGAGTTGTTGCTCGCTGGTAGCTAACCAATCACGCATGATCTCCGTCTCGTTGAGTCGGCGCACCTCGATGGTGGCATCTTCGAGAATATGTATCTGCGTAGGGGAGATACCATGTTTCTCTGCGTTAGCGTACAACTGCGCACGGTTGTCGTTACTCAGACTCTCACCTGCCAGACGCAACGTCAGCGTGTAGGGTTTGGACTTGATGTCCGTGCTATAATCGTAGATATAGGTACTACCGATGGACTTGTTCTCTTTCACAAAATGCCGTGCCGTGTTCGCAAAGCGGTTCTCCCCTACGATGCTATAGGCGCTAAAGAAGCTCGGAATCAGGACCACCAGGATCAAGATGCCGTAGGATATCTGACTTTTGTGCGATGTATTCTCCGCTTTGAGCGGGAAATGAAGATATTTCACCGCCAAGAAGGTGGCCAGTGCGATGAAGACGCAGTTGATGAAAAACAGGTACAACGCGCCGCCGGCATATTGCCAATTCATATTGGCGATACCGTAGCCCACCGTACATAGCGGCGGCATCAAGGCGGTCGCTATCGCCACACCGGACATGACCGTTCCTTTCTCTTTGCGCGACAGTTCCAAGATACCGGCTATACCGCCGAAAAAAGCAATCAGCACGTCATACACCGAGGGTTTTGTACGCGCCAAGAGTTCTGTCGGGTTCTCTGTCTCCAACGGAGTGACAAGGAAATAGAGCGTTGAAGCGATCAGACTGACCACGAACATAATGCCCAAATGCCGGAGAGAGCGGCTTAATAGGTGGGTATCGTTGGTACCCAGACCCATACCGAAACCGATGATCGGACTCATCAGCGGTGAGATCAACATCGCGCCGATGATGACCGGGATAGAGTTTACATTCAAGCCCACCGAAGCGATGACTATCGCCACGAACAAGATGTAGATATTGGGACCTTGAAACGGGATATTCTTTCGGATATTCTCTTCCGCTTTTTCTACATCAATGTAATGCGTAAGACTCAGTTGTTTGCGAAGATAATGCCTCGCACGGTTTTTAAATTGAGAGTAATTCATATTGTCAGTATTTGTATAGCACTTGTGAAATGCTTATATTTTCAGAATCAAACCGGCAAAATAGGTGCGAGGCATAGAGGGACCGTAGATGTAACTGGCATCGCGGAACTCGCCTTTGTCGATATCGCGTTGGAACTGGTCAAGGACGTTCTTCACGCCGCAACTGATTTCCAGACAATAATGCTTGTACAGATGGACATCGTACGCCAGACGAATACCTAAATCCCAGAAACTCGGTGTGATGGCCTCTTCGTCTTGTGGGATATACCCTGCGAGGTGGGGCACGAGCATCGACCCCGTAGCTTTTCCATTGATGGAAATCGTAAAATCTTTGATCGGCTTTACATCAATCAGCACGTATCCGTAGTGGTCCGGGGTTCGTAACATACGCGTGTTGGCCGGCACGTCGGGACTCCATTGTTGGGGGGCCGTATAACGGCTCTGCTGATACGTGTAACCTATCTGGAAGGAGACAAGCGTACCGTAGTTTACTTTCCCTTCTATATTCAAGCCGCCCACCCAAGCAGCTTTCGCGTTCGTGCGGATGAAGAGCAGATTACCCATTGCGTCCTTGCCGTTCTCACGGAGCATAAAGATATCTTGCAGGTAGGTGTAGAAGCCTTCTGCCGTCAGGTTCACTTCCCATTTGCCGAATTGCCGGTACCAATCGGCACTCATCGTAGCACTATGCGAGTACTCGGGACGCAGATTCGGGTCGAGCGTGATAAGAGACACTTGTCCTCCGACAGCAGCTACGTGCAGGTCCTCATCGTACGCCTGCGGAGCGCGGTAACCGCTGCTGTAACCGGCTCGGAGCACCAGCCCGTCGATAGGTGTATATCGGAAGGTAGCACGAGGTGTGCAGACTGGATTGGTCAGGAAATTATGCTTCTCCAGTCGCGCTCCTACCAGCACGCTCCATTGTTCGCCTTTCCATTCGTTTTGCGCATAAGCGCCCACCACATGTACATCTTGTTTCAAATCACGATGGTAGCCCAACATCCTGTCGTGCATACCATTATAGTTATATTCCGCGCCGACACTCAGATCGCCTTTGGCTCGTCCGCAGGGATACGAAAAGCGGTATTGCAAACCGGTGATGGACGTCAGATCGGTACTGCGCCCGTATGCCGCGGTGTCTTTGCCGGTACCGAAATAACTCTCACGACCGATATGCTGGATTGCTGAATAGGCCGAAACGAAATGCTTGTTATCCGGCGAGAACCAATCGAACGCCAATGATCCCGCATCGATGTTATGGCGCAGTTGCTCTGCTATATCCGCTTGATGCGGTTCGAGATCCAAGCGGTTTCCTCCGCGGCGGAAATCCGTTGTATGGTGGTATTCGAGTGTTATCTTGCTATACGCGCTGGTCTTGAAAAATGCCCGTGCGCCGGCGGTAGTGACACGCAGTTTGGGCAGTTCGCTAAAACCGTCATTATCCCGGTCGTACTCGCTCCGGGTGCGATGAGTCGCGAACAGATAAGCACCGATCTTGCGGTTCTCACTCATCACTGACGCGTTCAGGTCGGTATGGATATCATAGCCGGCATGCTCGTTGATATGGCTGGTGTTGGAGAGATTCACGAAGTTACGAACCGGTTCCTTGGTGATGACATTCACCACGCCGGCAATCGCATTCGCTCCGTACATGGCGGATCCTCCACCGCGGACGACCTCAATACGGTCAATCATTGCAGAAGGTACTTGCTCCAATCCATAGACGGCGGCCATCGACGAGAAGACAGGACGGCTATCCATCAGAATCTGGGTGTACTGACCTTGCAGTCCGTTGATGCGCAGTTCTGTCTTGCCACAGTTGGAACATGTGTTCTCTACCCGCAAGCCCGGCTGAAAACTAAGTACATCTGCCGCACAAGTGACCGCTGTTGTTTCGAACATCGTCGGCGACAACACATTGACGATGGTCGCTGCCTCTTGCCGTTTGGTAGCATAGCGGTTAGCCGTCACCACGACACTATTCAGTTGCTGCGATACCTCGTGAATCACCGCCTTCAACTCCGTCGTCGTATGCTCCGTTATGTTCACGGGCAACTCCTCCGTCTCATATCCTACATAGGAAAAAACAATCGTCTGCCTGCCTAATGGAAGATTCTTCAAAAAATAGTGACCGGACTCGTCTGTAACGGTGCCTATATTCGTGCCTTTTACCTGTACATTCACGTACGGCAAATGCTCTCCCGTCTGCTCGTCCAGCACGTGTCCGACCAAATGCGCATCATACTCATCTTGTGCCCATAACGGCAAAGCGCAAAGCAACGCCAAGACTAATACCTTTATAATTTTTCTCATTCTTTTATATACCCGTTTTGAAAATCGGCGGCAAAGGTATAAAAAAAAACTGAGATGGGCAAATGTAAAGGGGATTTTTTTACTTTTGCAGCCAGTTTTAATACTCGTTTTTGCGTTTGGGGTTCATCGGAAACCACCCTTTACGGACCCGCTCGCGTTGGTGAAACACTTCCCCGATACCCCATAAGGACGAGAAAGCAAAGATGCCCAAGAAGATGGAGATATACGTGTTTTCCACGAACAACGAGCCGCCTGCCGCCAATAGACCGACGATGAGAAACGCCCACCAGGACTTGACGCCGAAATAGTATTCCGCCTTGATGACCAGCGGATGAAACAATCCGATGCACAAAAACGTACCTGCGCCCAAAAGAATTCCTTCAAAGTTCATTGTTTCTCTTCTATTTTGGTAATCTTACCCGCGTAGGTACAACCGGCGTATTGACCATAACTATTGGTAAAGACCAGCGAGTCGGCTGTGATGGAGCCTGCCAGAGCA
>JAFVHA010000032.1 GCA_017478035.1 Paludibacteraceae bacterium
GGATGGATCACCAAACTGGATGCCAAAGACTTCATCGATCGCGATTTCCTCAAACAGCAGAAAGCGGAAGGCGTAAAGCGCAAACTCGTGCATTTCGAATGCCTCGAGCGCGCTATTCCGCGTAACGGCTACGAGATATGCGACGAGGCCGGTAATACCATTGGTAACGTCACTTCCGGCATCATGCTGCCGAACACCAAAGTAGGTATCGGAATGGGATACGTGAAGTCGGAGTTCGCCAAGAAAGGCGAGACCATCTATGTGAAGATTCGCGAAAAACTCCAACCGGCTAAGATTGTCTAACGACCAATGACTAACGACAAACGGCCAACAACCAATAAGCGCGTAGCGCTTGTCCTGGGCTCCGGAGGTGCACGAGGTTTGGCGCACATAGGAGCTATCGAGGCATTGGAAGAACGCGGTTATACGATAACCAGTATAGCTGGGTGCTCCATGGGCGCCATCATCGCAGGAATGTATGCGGCGGGACAACTCAAAGAAGCCAAAGACTGGTTCCTGAGAGTCGATAAACAGCTCATTCTCAGGATGATGGACATCAATCTGCTCAGCAGCAACTCGCTCGTCAAAGGGGAACGTATCATCCAGGAATTGGAAAAAGTGGTACCGGACAGACCGATTGAGCAACTGAATATCCCCTGCTCTATCGTAGCAACTGACATGATCCATACCGAAGAAGTCATCTTCCGTTCGGGAAGTCTCTTTGACGCGGTTCGTGCCTCCATTTCCATCCCCCTCTTCTTCCGCCCCGTTCAATTAGGGAACCGCTTGCTCATCGACGGAGGTATTCTTCATCCGCTTCCCTTGCATATCGTCGAGCGGACGGAAGGAGATATCCTGGTGGCGATGGATATCAGCGGCAAAGACAGCATGATGGTCGAACCGGAACCGGAACCGATCGATGTGGAAGGACGCATTGCCGACCTTTCTGCGCGTGGCATCCCTGTCCCCAAAGCTTTGGAGCGCCAACTGCGTTTGTTAGGGAAGAAAGTGGATAACGTGCGTACGCAGAGGGCGAAAGACCTGGGAAGAAAAGTCAATTTCTTCGGTTTGCTGGACCGCATGTCGGATATCCAGATTCAGCAGAATACGCTTCTCTCGCTGCGTCTCACGCCGCCGGATGTACACGCCGTCATGCGCCAGTATGCCTATAACACCTTCGATTTTGACAAAGCCGAAGAAATCATTAGTGAAGGCAAACGACTCATGAACGAAGCCTTGGACAAATATGAAAAATAGACGCGAATATATCATCCGGAAGGCGATGGAACTGTACGCTCTCAAAGGGTACCGCAATGTAACCATCACCGACCTGCAGGTAGCCCTCGATATGGGCCGCGGATCTATTTATTATTACTTCAAGGACCAGGAAGAACTCTTCCTAACGTGTATGGAGCGCTATTTTCTGGAACCCAAACAGAGAGCTCTGGGGAGTGTTCCGGAAGGCGCCAATATCGAGCAGATGATTGCGGCGATGATGAACTATCTGCATAGTTTGGAGGAAGCGCTCATGACGTTCGATATCAAAACCATCAATACCTCCAACGTCAATGACCTTATGTTTACCGCATATAGTCTCTTCCCCTCTCTCCACCGCAAAGCACAACGCCTGGCGCTGAAGGAACTGGAACTTTGGCGCAAAGCTATCTATACCGACCAGCGGGAAGGACTCGTCCGACGGGATATTGATCGTGATCAGATTGCTTTGATGTTTTCTCACGTCAAAAACAGTTACGATTCAGGACTCGGACAAACCCAAATGGATTTTTCATTATTGGAAAAAACATATTCAGAATTGCATAAATTACTAAAAATTTCATAAAAAATCACTCTTTCGAACGAATATTCGAAAAATAAGCAGTACCTTTGCAGCCGGATTTAAAAACAAACGTATTTTATGGCAACAAAACATTACTTGTCTTATCTGCAAGAAACGATGCATGACAACTGGGACAGTCTTGCAATGAAAGACATCGACGGAGAGCACTCTTATACATATGCACAATTAGCGGCTGAGATAGCCAAATTGCATGTCACATGGCGCGAGATGGGCATCAAAGAGGGCGACAAGATCGCGCTCTGCGGTCGTAACTGTGCCAACTGGGGTCTGCTTTTCCTTGCCGTAGAGAGTTATAAAGCGGTAGTGGTTAGTATTTTGCCGGACTTCACCGCAGAAGATATATACTCGTTGGTAGATCACTCCGAAGCTTCGCTTCTTTATATCGGCCCGAATGTACGGAAAAAAATCGATGCCACCAAGATGAAGGGCCTGAAGGCTACCATCTTTATGGATGAGATGAGTATCGTGGAGGCGGATGACAAGATGCGCAAAGCGTTCGATGGCGTAGAGGCAGCTTTCCAAAAGGCCTACCCGAAGGGCGTTACGCTCGAAGATGTCAATTATCCTACCGACAACTACGACGACCTCGCTATTATCAACTATACCTCCGGTTCTACGGGCAATCCGAAAGGCGTGATGCTGACCCATCTGAACCTGAGCGGTAACGTAGAGTTCGCGCACACGCGCATTCCTCATAAGAAAGGTGATACCGTCCTGTCCATGCTCCCTATCGCGCATATGTTCGGACTGATGTTCGAGTTCCTGTATCAGGTTTGCGAGGGTGCTCAGGTATTCTTCCTCACGCAGGCTCCTACGCCTACCGTGCTCATGAAAGCGTTCGCGCAAGTGAAGCCGTTCATGATTCTCACGGTGCCTTTGGTAATCGAGAAGATTGTAAAGAAAGGTGTACTGCCGAAGATCAGCAGCCCTGCTGCGCGTATCATGTGGAAGACCCCGATTCTCAAGAATATCATCCGCGGCAAGGTGAAGGAAGGCCTTGACAAGACTTTCGGCGGACAACTGCGTTACCTCATTATCGGTGGTGCGGCGCTCAACGGCGAAGTGGAGCAAGTACTGCATGATATCAAGTTCCAATACTGCGTAGGATACGGTATGACCGAATGCGGACCGCTTATCAGTTATGAAGACTGGTGGGCATATGCGTTCCATAGCTGCGGTAAAGAACTGCCGCAATGCCATGTGCGCATTGACTCCGAAGACCCGACACACAAAGACGGCGAGATACAGGTAAAGGGGATCAACGTCATGAAGGGTTACTATAAGAATGAGGAAGCCACCAAGGCTGTCTTTACAGAAGACGGTTGGATGCGTACCGGTGATCTCGGCGTACTCGACAAAGCAGGAAATATCTATATTCACGGCCGTTCGAAGAACATGATTCTCGGTGCAAGCGGACAGAATATCTATCCCGAAGAGTTGGAGGACAAACTGAACTCGATGCCTTGCGTAGTGGAATCGATTGTAGTGGATCGTGAAGGTAAACTGGTGGCACTCGTATTCCCGGATTCTTCGAATGAAGGCAAGAAAATCCTGGGAACGAAGAGCCTTACACAACAAATGGAAGAAAATCGCGTGGCGGTCAATAAAGATCTCCCGCAATATAGTCAGATCAGCGCCGTTGAACTGGTAGCTTCGGAGTTCGAGAAAACCCCGAAACGCTCTATCAAGCGCTATCTGTATAAGTAAAAGCATTGTGTGTGTCTTCTTTAGCCACACAATGTTTCTTTTTTAAAGTGAGTAAGTAGATTAGGGATTTCTCTGAAATGAGAAATCAAAGCTTGCACGTAACTGAGAAGCTACGTGCTTGTTTTTTTTATGCGATTATTTGCATATATCAAAAAAAAGCAGTAATTTTGCGCCGTCTTTGAACATTACCCTTTGTACATTGTTAAATTGTACATTATTTTATGACCAAACATTTTTTACATTACCTGACGGACGTCATGACGCATCAATGGAACGATGCGGCTCTGACGGATTACGGAGAGAATCACGAGTATACATTTGGCGGTTTGGCAACCGAGATGTTACGGTTGCATATCCTGTTTGAGCAATTAGGCATCAAGCGCGGCGACAAGATTGCCTTAGCGGGTCGTAACTGCGCCAACTGGGCGGTCGCATACCTTGCTATTACAGCCTATGAAGGTGTGGTAGTTTCTATCTTGCAGGATTTCACGGCGGAAGATATCAATCATCTGTTGGACCATTCGGATAGTGACTTGCTTTTTGTCGGCCCGTATGTATGGAAAGAACTGCAACACCAGACGCTTCCGAAACGTCTCAAAGCCGCTATTTCGTTAGAGAATTGGCACGTGCTTTATGAAGGCGAAGGATTAACGGTTACTGGTGATAAGTTATGGGAAACGGTGGACAAAGCCTTCCAAGCCAAGTATCCCTATCCTCTTCAGCCTGTAGATATCCATTTTGCAGCAGACGAGAACGCACTCTCGCTCATCAACTATACCTCCGGTTCTACCGGTTCGCCCAAAGGCGTGATGCTCAACGGACGCTCCATCAGCAATAATATCGAAGTAGGCATGAAGATCCTTCCCGTTGATCCGGGTCAGCGTCTGGTATCCATGTTGCCTTTGGCGCATATGTTCGGACAGGTATGCGAACTGCTCTACCCCCTTTGCGCCGGTACGCATATTTATTTCCTTACCAAATCGCCTACCCCATCGATTCTCCTCAAAGCTCTGAAAGAGGTACAGCCCTATTTGGTGGTAACCGTACCGCTTGTGATCGAGAAGATTTACAAGACGAAGTTAGACCCCACTCTCAGCAAATGGGCCATTCGCACCTTCTGGCATGTACCGGGAATAGGTGACTTGCTCAAGAGTCGCGTCAAAAGCGGACTGCGAAGTGCTTTCGGCGGCAAACTGCGTTATTTCATTTGCGGCGGAGCGGCTATGAACCCGGTAGTAGAGAAATGTCTGATGGATATTCATTTCCCGCTTTCCATAGGATACGGTATGACCGAGTGCGGACCGCTGATCGGTGGTAACCCGCCTAAGTATTTCAAAGCGCGTACAGGAGGCGTACCGGTAATGAATATGGACGTGAAGATTGACAATCCCAACGAAGCCGGTATCGGAGAGATTCTCGTCAAAGGAGAAAACGTCATGCTCGGTTATTACAAGAACGAGGAAGCCACCAAGGCGGCGTTTACCGAAGACGGATGGCTGAGAACAGGCGACCTCGGACGACTCGACAGAAAGAAGAATATCTATATCAAAGGACGCTGTAAGACCATGTTCCTCGGCGCTTCCGGACAAAATATCTACCCCGAGGAGATAGAAGACAAACTCAATAACCAGGAAGCGGTAAGCGAGTCACTCATCGTCGAGCGCGAAGGCAAACTGGTGGCACTCGTCTTCCCGGACGAGACGCTCACCAAACGAATGACGCCCGAAGAGATTCTGCAAATCATGAAGGCTAACCTTCAGAAACTCAACAGCCTCATTCCTTCCTATAGCAAGGTTTCGAACATCGAAGTGCAAGAACAACCCTTCGAGAAGACACCCAAGAAATCTATCAAACGATTCCTTTATAAGTAAGTTTAGAGTTTAGAGTTGAAAGAAAAAGCGGAGCCTTTGAGCTCCGCTTAATTTTGAATTCTTAATTACAGTAGGTGGTACGTTACTGTCAATCCTGCCATGACGATGGAAACCATCGACATCAGCTTGATAAGAATATTCAGCGACGGACCCGACGTGTCTTTGAACGGATCACCTACGGTGTCGCCTACGACGGTAGCCTTATGGCAGTCACTACCCTTACCGCCGAAATGACCTTCCTCCACGTATTTCTTCGCGTTATCCCACGCACCACCGGCATTCGCCATGAAGACAGCGAGTACGAAACCGGTAGCCAGACCACCGATCAGCAGACCGAGCACACCGGCTACGCCGAGTACCAGACCCGTGATAATAGGCACGATAATCGCCAGGATAGACGGCAACAACATCTCATGTTGTGCACCCTTGGTGGAGATCGCTACGCAGCGTGCATAGTCCGGATCAGCCTTGCCTTCAAGGATACCCTTGATCGTCTGGAACTGACGGCGAACTTCTTCCACCATCTTCTGTGCTGCACGACCAACGGCGTTCATCGTCAGACCGCAGAACAGGAAGGCCATCATCGAACCGATAAAGATACCTACGAGCACGATCGGGTTCATGAGGTTCACGTTATACGCATTCATGAAGTCCACAAGCGTCGCTTTCGCAGCCTCTACGCCATTCGGCAACGCCTCGCCCGTACGGATAAGCGCAATCTTAATCTCCTCTACATAGGAAGCCAAGAGAGCCAAAGCAGTGAGGGCAGCCGAACCGATAGCAAAACCTTTACCGGTAGCCGCGGTGGTGTTTCCGAGTGCATCGAGTGCGTCGGTACGCTGACGAACCTCTGCCGGAAGACCGGACATCTCTGCGTTACCTCCGGCGTTATCGGCGATAGGACCATAAGCATCGGTAGCAAGCGTGATACCTAATGTGGAGAGCATTCCGACTGCTGCGATACCGATACCGTACAGACCCATCGACAGGTTGGTGGCGCTGAACTCTACATGGAAGCCGTTTGCACACAGATAAGCAAGGATAATCGCTACACCTACAGTGATAACCGGGATAGCCGTCGAAAGCATACCCAAGCCTAAACCGCTGATAATCACGGTTGCAGGACCTGTTTGCGAACTCTCGGATACTTTCTGCGTCGGTTTGTAACTCTGCGAAGTGTAATACTCCGTCGATTGACCGATGATGACGCCGGCGAGCAGACCAACGACTACAGACAACGATACTTGCCACCATTGGCTGGTCTCTGTACCGAACAACCAGGCAAAGATTCCGAAGGTCACCGCTGCAATCAGCACTGCGGCTGTATTCGTACCGATAGCCAAAGCACGCAGCAGTTCTTTCATACCTGCACCCTCTTTGGTCTTTACCAGATAGATACCGATGATACTGAGCAGTACGCCGCACGCAGCAATCAACGACGGAGCAAGCACAGCTTTCATCTGCATTCCTTCTACGGCAGCTCCCGCAAATGCCGAAGCACCAAGAGCCATCGTAGCCAAAATAGATCCTGCATAACTCTCATACAGGTCAGCGCCCATACCGGCTACGTCACCTACGTTATCACCTACGTTATCGGCGATGGTGGCAGGGTTACGCGGGTCATCCTCCGGGATGTTGTACTCCGTCTTACCAACGAGGTCAGCACCTACGTCAGCGGCCTTCGTGTAGATACCTCCACCCACACGGGCGAAAAGAGCTTGCGTCGAAGCACCCATACCGAAGGTCAGCATCGTCGTGGTGATCGTGATCAGGTCTGCTTCAGCGCCAACCATCTCCAAAAGACCTGTCTTCTGCAGAATAAGGAACCAACCGGCTACGTCCAGCAACGCCAGACCTACCACCGTCAGGCCCATCACAGCGCCCGAACGGAAAGCGACCTGCAGACCGGCATTCAGGCTCTGACGTGCGGCGTTAGCCGTACGTGCCGAAGCATAGGTAGCGGTCTTCATGCCGAAGAATCCTGCCAAACCCGAGAAGAAACCACCCGTCAGGAACGCGAACCATACGATTCCGTTCTGGAGTTTGAAAATAGCCATTACAGCAAAGATCACAGCGAGAACCACAAACACGATGGTTACCACTTTGTACTGCTGCTTCAGATACGCCATCGCACCCTTACGGACGTGTGAAGCGATGGTCTTCATCAACTCAGTGCCTTCATCCTTGCCCAACATCGAGCGGTAGAAGTAATAAGCAAAACTGAGTGCCAAGACCGATGCCGCTAATACGACATACATCAAAAGTGTTACATCACTCATAGCATTAAATTTAATTAGTTAATTGGAAAATTTTAAAAATCTATTCCCGTCGAGAAGGACAAGCCTACCCGGAATAATTGTTCCTTATGTGTAATCAGCGATTTGTCCACACCTTTCACCGGCCATGTATATTCGGCAAAGATATCTACCGGGAAGCGTCCCGAATGGTTGATACGCATCGAGGCGCCGCTTAACAGATAGGTTCTCGGGTCCGATTTCTTCTGCGCCAAATCATTCAGGTTGACGTCCGCGCCCAAATAGAACGTAAAAGCAAGGCTCTTGTTGCAGGGCAGCACGGCGGAGAGTTTCGGACGATAACTGATATTGTTCTTTATCAGCCCGTTGCCGATGGTCATCTCGAAGTCCGCGGGATTGAGTTGTACAATCCGGTAGCGTATCGGCAGGATACCGAAATGGATCTGATGCAGGTATTTCCCTCCTCCGTTGAAGTCGAACGAGTAACCGAGGTTGAAGATTCCGATGTACCATTTGCCGGCATTGTCGTAGAAAGCATGGAACACTTTGGGCGACTGATAAGTTCTCTTGGTTGAATCCACCACTGTGGTGTCCCCTTTCTTGCGCATCTTGGCGTAATAAACGAGCGAGGGCGTATTGGGGTCGCTGAGGTCTATCGTGTCGCGATAGGTTTCGTATCCTTTCTTCTCCATTGCCAGCGAGTAGCGCACGGGGTTGAGTTTCATCTTCGTGTTCGCTTTCACATGCTCGCCGTACTTGAGGGAGTCACGCAGTACCACATCTGCGCCAAGCACATTCGACCGAATCATCAACTGGCGCCTGAAAGGCATGGTCACAGGTTCTGTAATGTCCTGTTTGTTATTGATGAAGACATGATACCGGCAGTGGATATTTTCTTTGTTCCGCAGTTCGATGATGTTCTCTCCGGCAGGCAGATGGGCGTAGATGGATGAATGGCCCAGATAGGACGGTTTGTCTTCTCCGGGTGTGATAACATAGATTGCCACTTCGGGATCGGTACGAATAGCCAGCCATCCCATCGGTAAAGCTTCAAGGGTGTAGTCGCGTGCGCTTAACTGCCCAACGGTCACCTCTACCGAGTCACGGATGGATGCATAATCGGCTTTACGGCACTGGATGAAATGGATACCCGTAGTGATACGTGACTCGCGATAGACGCCGTCGTTGAGGGTCGCCTCTTGTCCGTCCACGTACAGTTGTGCATCGGGCGGATAGACGGATACGCGCAACGCGCCGAACTGTTTGTTGAGTTTGGGGATCTTGATGGTCTTTTCCGACTCGGCGGTGAAGTCTTTGACGGGCAGCACGAACGGGTCGTAGCCTTGACGGCGTCCCTCCAACTGATGCTCGCCCCATACGATCTCTATGTTCGCGCGGTTACGACCTTTATACACGCCGTCCAGCCATATCTCCGTCTCTTCATCCGCGCAGATGACGTTGAAGATCGAGAAAACAGGCTTGAACTCGATCGGCAGGATAGTCTGTTTGCCTTCTTCCACTTCCACCGTTTGCTCGATCGTCTCGTAACGGTCTTTGATCAGCGTCACCTTGTGTGCTCCGGGCTCGACGCGTACCGTACGGTTCTGTTTTCTCAGCTCGTCGTCCACATACAGCGTGTAACTCGATTGCGAGGCGTTGACCACGATCTCGCCGTAGTAGTCGTCCAGACGGATGGTGTCCATATACGGCTTGCTGCGATAGACGCGGATCGTTCCCCTGTAGGGCTTGGACAGTTTGGCCGACACGTTGATATTGTGTGCGCCGATGGATAACTCGGTATTGAACGTACGGGAAGCGTTCTCTATCGGAGCCGCGCCGTCGATGGAGATAAAGAACGGTGTCCGCTCGCAGTAGATATTCACGTGCTGCGTGGTGGCCACTTCCTGCGGCAGCCCCGTGGTGATCTTCGCCCGATAGACGTTACCGCCTTTGAGCGACACGCGATAGTCTTTGAGCGGCGAACAGTCGCTGCAATGAATAGTCATCTTCTTCACGTCCGGACTGACCCAAATCCAAATCTCATCGTCTTTGTCCTCACGTTTCTCGATCTGCTGGGCGCCTAACTGGAACAGGAAGAAAGACGGTATCGGTGTCTCGAATTTGATAAGGGCACAGCGTTCGCCGTTCTGGTCCACAATCTTTGTGTTACGTTGCGACAGGTCCTGGATGTCATACGCCAAGTCGCTCACTTTCACTTTGTATTGCGCCGACAGGCTCATCGCCGCCAACAGCATACAAAGGCCTACCATCCGTTTAGAAAATCCACTCGCCATAGTTCATAAGATTATTTCGGTTCTCGTCCCATACGCGTACATAGATAACGGGCTGCTCGGGATCCGAGATGTCGGCGAGCAGGTACAGGTATCCTTTGTCGGCGTATGTGGCGGAATAATAATTCTGTTTGATGATGATCTCGTAACGCTCGGAGGTGCGGTTGGTCTTCTTCACCGCCGCGTCCTCGAACTGTATATTCACGTATTCCTGTTTGGCGAACACGCGCTCCAACTGCTGCATGTACTGACTCTTCGTCAGTTTGTTATGCGCAAAACTCTCCTTGTCGAACGCGGTGATCTCGGATACTTTCGTCTGCGGAAGACGGTTGCCGACGATGATAAGCGCATCATCCGAGAAGACGGCATTCAGATAATCCAGACGCTCTAAGGCATAAGCGGTCTTGTAGTTCTCCAGGAAATTGATGAGTACCAACCGGCTCTGCGGGTCCCACATGCTGTGACGCAGGATATCCTCCAGCGCGCTCTGCTCCAAACCGAAGTTGATGCCCTCTATCTTGTTGTCTTTGATATAGAAAACAAGGTCCTCCACAAATTTCTTGTTGTTCTTCTTGAAGGAGAAAGAGGCTTTGATACCGCGTACCAGATAGCCGTTGGCGAAAGCGGTCATCTGCAGCGCGTTACGCTCGATGATCTTGGCATTGCCGTACTTGACCAGTTTCTCGAACCATCGCCAGCCGTTGTCCGAGCATAAGCCGCGTACGTCGTCGTAGGCACGTTTCTCGATGGCCTGAATGAGGGGCGCGATGATATCCGCTTGAGACGTCACCTCTTTCTTGTTGCAGATGGAGAGGCTGTCAACCGTTATCTCTTTGACCACCGCCTTGGCGTTCTTCACCGGCGCCGGGTTCTCTGCTTTCAGAGCACCTGTACTCACATGCCGTTCGGACTGACGATACGGGATACGGGTCGGACGCTGCTCCAGGATCTCTTCCACCATCGGGTCCGATTTCCAGAGTCGCTGGTATTCATATTCGACACGCAGCGGAATCGTCTTCATATCCGCCGAAATCTCGGCTACGCCTACTCCGTCCTTGATAGACGACCATATCCAGTCGTACCCGTCGAAATACTGAAAATCGCCGTTGGTCATCGGCTGTCCGCGGTAGAGGAACGCTAACTCAGCCGTGTTCGCGTCTTCCCCTTTCTCTATCTTCGCAACGCTTATCTCGATGCTGTCCAGGATATCGCCTATCTGCTCACGCAGGTGGGAGGCCACTACCCGGCCTTCGTCCCCTTGATGCTCGGGAGGAATGGATAAGGTCATCTTGAGTGCCCAGTAGAAATTGCGCAGAGCGTCTCCTACCTTATTACGCTCTTGGGCACGCTCGCCCGCGCGTATGAGTTCGCCTATCTTGTCTTTGCGTCCGTCGTACATCTTCTCCACTTCTTCCGCAGGTACATAACGGAGCACGATGAACGTCCCGCCTTCTTCTTTCACCATCCGTTTGCAGTTGGCCAGCGACACACTCGAACTGACGCGCAGATCACCGGTCGTACTCACCTTGGAACGCTGTAGCTCTTGTGCCTCTAAGTTTTCGCCTTTAGCCTGTGACACGTTCTCAATGGTCGTCTCAATGCGGTTGTCCACGCTCACCGATACCTGACTCGCGAGGTCTTGCAGGGCGTGCTTGTCGGCTTCCTCCAGACTCGTCCCTACTCCGCGTCCCCACACGTAGGCACTGTTGCGTTCGATATCCTCAAACGTCAGTTCCGCCTGCTGTGCCCATAACGGCAAAACGGCACTACATATCATGACCAAAAACAACGAAAAAAAGCGTGTTGATTGTTTTTTCATAGTATTCATCTTCAAAATCGGGTGCAAAGATAGTATTTTTTTTGCATATATGCAAATAAAAGTAGAAAAATCGCTCTTTTGAGGCGATTTTTCTGGTCATTAGTCGTTACTCGCATGTCGTTTGTCCATGAAAAAAACATTTATTTAGCTTGCAAAAACGCTTAAAATGCAACAAAATGTATATATATACTATGTATATATATAGTGTAAGGCACTATTTTGTCTTTTTTAGGCATTCATCCTTGGGTGATCCTTGGGTGATTGTTGGGTGGTCTTTGGGTTTTCCTCCGTAGTTGCCCCGTAAATGCCCCGTAAATGCCCCGTAATTGACCTGTTTGGGTGTCTGTGTGCGGCGGGTTTCTAATAAGGGTGCTATCGGATTTGAAGTTGAGGTGGTTAGTTCTTAAAATCGGGTGGAAAGGTACACAAAAAGTCCCACATATGCAAATATTACTGATATATAATATCAATAAGCTGTTCTATATCTTGTTGCGGAAGACACGTTTCTTGTTGTTCGTCATAGTGGGTTGCGAAGACGATGCCTTCGCCTTTCTTATACAAAAACAGTCTGGGTGTGTAGCAACCGTCTTCAAATCTTTCAGGTAGATAATTCTCTACATACTTAATATGTTTTTGACTCTCTCTTGGACCTCCATATTCCTTGAAAATGAAGAATTTCTTTCTTGTGCGATTATCCGGCTCATACAGCGAATCGCTTAAAATCAGAAAGTTATCAAAGGAAGCATTACATTCTTTTATAGCCTGCATCGATTCATAAATATACGAAGAATCGCTCTCTCGCGACGTTAATAGCACATAGAAATTTATCGGCATCGTATCACAAAATGAAAACATACGGGGAAAATCTTCTCTGCAAAAAGTACATAGATGCTGATATGTACATATTGCTGTATATTCTTCATCGCCGGAATCAGCAATAGCCGCAATCTCTTCCGGCATAACACTGGTAATAGTATATGAGATGTTCTCCCGTTCCGTCTTACGACCAATGCACGATACCGTTAATAGAACAAGAAAAATATATAGAATGAACTTTTTCATAATTATTGCCATTCTTTGCCATTTGAGACGCATTTATAATCGGCTGCAAAGGTACAACAAAAAAATAACATATGCAAATCTTTTCGTCAAATTATTTGCACATATCAAAAAAAAGTAGTACCTTTGCGGCGGATTTTATGTGGATACATAAAAGTGAATAAAAAATTAAGAATTAAGAGTTAAAAATTAAGAATTACAATAAATAATGGAATTAAGTGAACAAGAAATTGTAAGAAGGCAAAGTCTGCAGACCATGCGGGAGATGGGCATCAATCCCTACCCTGCCGACGAATATGTAGTAACCGGATATTCCTCCGAAATAAAAAATAATTTCGTGGATGAGGCCAATGGTGCAAATGGTGAGAATGGTGCCAATGGTGAACGAATCTGGCACACGGGTGACGAAGTGCGTATCGCGGGACGACTGATGTCGAAACGTATCATGGGTAAGGCCTCGTTCATCGAACTGCAGGACTCCAAGGGTCGTATTCAGGTGTATGTGAGCAGAGATGATATACAAGCTCCTACGGAGGCGAATGAGGCGAATGAGGCGAATGGTGCGAATGGTGCGAATGGTGCAAATGGTGCTAATGGTGGATTGACTGTTGAGCAGCAGATGTACAACGTGGTATTCAAGAAACTGCTGGATATCGGTGATTTCATCGGTATTGAGGGATTTGTCTTCCGCACGCAGATGGGCGAGATATCCGTTCATGCCAAGAAACTGACGGTGCTCGCCAAATCGCTCAAACCGCTGCCTATCGTCAAATACAAAGACGGCGTGGCTTACGACGGCTTCAATGACCCGGAGCAGCGTTACCGCCAGCGTTATGTGGATCTGGTGGTGAACGAGGGGGTGAAAGATACGTTCTTGAAGCGTGCGGCTATTCTGCGCACGATGCGTCAGGTGTTCGACGAGGCCGGTTATACCGAAGTCGAGACCCCTATCCTTCAGCAGATTGCCGGCGGCGCAAGTGCACGCCCGTTCATCACGCATCATAACACGCTCGATGTAGATATGTACCTCCGTATCGCGACAGAGCTCTACCTCAAACGACTCATCGTGGGCGGTTTTGAGGGCGTGTATGAGATCGGCCGTAACTTCCGCAACGAAGGAATGGACCGCAACCACAACCCCGAGTTCACCTGCATGGAGCTGTACGTTCAATACAAAGATTATAACTGGATGATGAGCTTCACGGAGAAGCTGCTGGAGCGCATCGCGATAGCCGTCAACGGTTCCACCAAAGTGCAGATCGGCGACCATGAGGTGGATTTCAAAGCACCGTACCGCCGTCTGCCGATTTTGGACGCCATCAAAGAGAAGACCGGTCTGGACCTGGCTTCGATGGACGAAGAAGCTATCCGCGCCGAGGCAAAGAAATTAGGCATCGAAGATACGGAGCATATGGGCAAAGGCAAGCTGATTGACGAGATCTTCGGCGAGACCTGTGAGGGCACGTTCATCCAGCCGACCTTCATCACCGACTACCCCGTAGAGATGTCGCCGCTGACGAAGATGCACCGCTCCAAACCCGGTCTGACCGAGCGTTTCGAACTCATGGTGAACGGCAAAGAGTTAGCCAACGCCTACAGCGAGCTCAATGACCCGATTGACCAGTACAACCGCTTTGTGGAGCAGATGAAACTGGCGGACAAGGGCGACGACGAAGCGATGGTGATCGACCATGACTTCATGCGCGCACTCGAATACGGCATGCCGCCAACGTCCGGCATTGGCATTGGCATTGACCGTCTGGCGATGTTCATGACCGGACAGCCGACGATACAAGAGGTACTACTCTTCCCAACCATGAAACCGGAAGTCAATTGATAATTGACAATTGATAATTGATAATTATGTATAGAAAGATCGCTATATTGGGTTCGGGAAGTTGGGCGACGGCGCTGGCGAAGATCGTCATGCAGAACCAAGGGGACATCAACTGGTTCATCCGCCGGCAGGAAGTGATTGACGAATTCATCGCATCCGGCAAGAACCCCACCTATCTGGGTGCTGCCAATTTTGACGTGAGCCGTATTCATTTCTCCTCGGATATCAACCAGACCGTAGCCCAGTCAGACATTCTGATCCTTGCCATCCCGTCTCCGTACGTGAAGCAATCCCTGACGAAGATACGCCGGAACATGACCAATAAAGTGGTTATCTCCGCCGTCAAGGGTATGATTCCGGACGAGAACGTGATCATCACCGACTATCTGCATCAGCGTTTCGGCATCCCTATGGATCAGCTCGGCGTCATCGCCGGACCTTGCCATGCGGAGGAGATTGCGTTGGAGCGACTCAGCTATCTGACCATCGGCTGTGAGAACCGCGCCAACGCGGAGGTATGGTCCAAACTGTTCCGCACGACCTACGTCCACACCACCGTATCGAGCGACGTCATCGGACTCGAATACAGCTCGGTGATGAAGAATATATACGCGATCGCGGCAGGTATGTGTCAGGCGTTGCACTACGGCGACAATTTCCAAGCCGTGCTGCTATCCAACGCCATTCAGGAGATCCAACGCTTCGCGACGGCGATGAGTAACGTGCCGCGTGATATCACGGCTTCCGGTTATCTGGGCGACGTATTAGTAACCGGTTACTCGCAGTTCAGTCGTAACCGTCAGTTCGGTCAGATGCTCGGTCTGGGTTATTCCGTCAAGGCCGCGCAGATGGAAATGGAGATGGTGGCAGAAGGATACTACGGCACCAAGGCCATCTACGAAGCCAACAGCCGCATGAAAGTGGCGCTGCCGATCGTGGATGCCATGTACGAGATCCTCTACAACCGTCAGAAAGCCAAACCGATAATCAAGTCATTAACCACAAAATTACAATAATTATGCAACTATGTCTTAAGAACGCTGCGTCTTTCGTGGACGCTGCCGCATTGAAACAACTGGAGTCGCAAACCGAAGCCGCCAACCTGTTGCTTGAGAACGGGAAAGGCGCCGGCAACGACTACATCGGTTGGGTTCATCTGCCCTCCTCTATCACAGAGGCTTTCCTCGATGAAGTACAAACTTGCGCAGACGATCTCCGCAAGCGTTGCGAGGTAGTGATTGTAGCCGGTATCGGTGGTTCGTACCTCGGTGCCCGCGCTGTGAATGAGGCTTTGAGTTCGGCTTTTGACGCCTTCGTAGCCAAAGACCGCAAGAACCCGTATGTAGTGTACGCCGGAAACAACATCGGTGAGGACTATCTCGCGGAGCTCATGGAGTTCATCGCAGACAAGCAGTTCGGTATCATCAACATCTCCAAATCAGGTACAACAACCGAGACGGCACTCGCTTTCCGTCTGTTGAAGACCATGCTGGAGAAGCAGGTAGGCAAAGAGGAAGCCAAACACCGTATCGTAGCCGTAACGGACAAAGCCAAAGGTGCGCTCCGTTCGCTCTCGACCAAAGAGGGATACAAGACCTTCGTCATTCCTGACAACGTAGGCGGCCGTTTCTCGGTACTTACTCCGGTAGGTCTGCTGCCTATCGCCGTAGCCGGCGGTGACATCAAAGCACTCGTACGCGGTGCGCAGGATATGGAGAAAGCGACGGACGTAAGTGTGCCGTACGCCAAGAACCCGGCTTGTCAGTATGCCGCGATCCGTAACGCTCTCTATCGCAGCGGAAAGAAGATCGAGATACTCGTTAACTTCAACCCCAAACTGCACTATTTCAGCGAGTGGTGGAAACAACTGTACGGCGAGTCCGAAGGTAAAGACCACAAGGCTATCTTCCCTGCTTCCGTCGATTTCACGACCGATCTGCACTCGATGGGTCAATGGATTCAGGACGGTGAGCGTACTATCTTCGAGACCGTTATCTCTATCGAGAAAGCGAACAAGAAAGTGCTCGTTCCGATGGACGAAGAGAACCTCGACGGACTCAATTTCCTTGCCGGCAAACGTGTGGACGAAGTGAACAAGATGGCTGAACTCGGTACGCAACTCGCGCACGTGGACGGCGGTGTGCCCAATATCCATATCTCGTTCGAGAAGATTGACGAGTACAACATCGGCCAGTTCATCTATTTCTTCGAGCGCGGATGCGGTATCTCCGGTTATGTACTGGATGTCAATCCGTTCAACCAACCGGGCGTGGAAGCCTACAAGAAGAACATGTTCGCCCTGCTCGACAAGCCCGGCTATGAGGCAGAGAGCAAAGCCATCAAGGCGAGAATTAGAAATTAAGAATTAAAAATTAAGAATTAAGAATTAGTATATGAAGAGATTTGGATTGATTGCACTCATCTGCACGATGAGTATGGTGGCTTGGGGTGCCAACAAGCAACCCGTAGCCTTAACGGCCCTGCCGCAAGCTTTACAAGATTCGATTGCCGCTCATTATACACCGGATCAGATCCTGATTGTAACGAGCGAGAAAACAGCACCGCGTCACTATGAGTATGAGTTCCGCGTAGCTGACGGTACCAAACTGAAATACAGCGACAAAGCTGTGTTGATGAAGATTGAAAACGAAAAAGGTATCGACCTGTCGTACGTACCGAGCGGTATCCAGAACTATGTGAAGGAGACTTTCCCGAACACGTTTATCGTGGAGTACACTCGCGCGACGATGAAACAGGAAGTGGAATTGAATATCGACGTAACGCTGGTATTCGACAAGAACGGCCGTTTCATCCGTTTGGATTAAGGATTGACGCTGAGTAGGCGGTCATAACGTCCGCCGAAAGGACGCCAATAGACGTAAATACTATATGCGTTTTGCGTCTGCCAATAACTGCCATCCACACGCTGGGTGGTAGTTTTATTATTGGTGATTGATGATGGATGATTGATGATTGATGATTGATTATTGGTGTTTTTGGGGACAAACCAATACTGGTAGTCGTACCCACCCTGCTTGACGAGCGACGTAAGCCAGTAACACTTGTGCTCCACATCATACTGCATCCGGTTGGTCAGCTGCAGATCGTTATTAAAGAGCTCACCGCCGATGTACAGCGAACCGTCAAACCAAGGCTTATCGGCCGGTACCGTCCAGTGTACCCACATATATTCGCCCTCTACGTCCGAATTATTGGTACGTTCGGCATTGATGATGAACTGTCCGTTACTGTCGAACTCATGGATATAGGTGCCGTTGGAGATCTCATCCGGAAAAAGCATCACATGGTAATCGCCGTTCTCGAAGAAGACGCGGTCGATGCCGGCACCGGCATAATAGGGCGAGAAAGCATCAAAATGATGGTACTCGTTCGTGCCTTCGAAAATCAGGTCGCGGCAGTTGACATACCGCAGTTTCTTGGACTCCACGTACGTAGGATGCGTCAGCCATACCTCATTGTCCGTGCGGTTATTCTGACGCACCAAGACCTTGAACTCGTTGGCATTTTTCATTTCCACGCCCACCATGTTGATGTCCATATCGAGCTGTTGATAACGTCCGTTAAACTCGATATCGGTATTGGTACGCACATTCGCCTTCACCGCCACACGCGGCTCTACCACACAGAAATCAATATCTATCACTTTCTTGTCCGGATTGCCGTCTTCATACACCGTCAAACGGTAGTTGCCGCTTTTGGTAAGCTGCATATCGGCATTGGGGAACGTGAACCAATAATGGGTATATTCACGGGTCGTATTGATAGAATGCTCGTAATCGGTGATATCTGCGGTGGTGAAACCGGTCAGATACTCGCTGCTGAGCAGATCACTCTCTTTCGTGCGCTCGGCATTCATATGCACCACCGTGTATGTATAGGCACGCACATTATGACTCATTTGGTCAAAACTGATATGGAACGTGTTGCCGGGTTCCGAACCGTCAATCGACTCACCTAACAGGATGAGGAACGGACGTTGCGGAGCAACCTGATTACCGTCATTCATATTATCCTCCGTCACTACACGCACCGTTCGGATGAGTTCATCATAATTATAGGTACGTACATGCACTTGCGCGCGCATGGCAAGACAGAGGGCTAAAAAGAATACTATAGACGCTATTTTTCTCATTTACGGCTGCAAAAGTACAAAAATTATACCACATACGCAAAATAATTGCCAAAAAATTTGCACAATTCAAAAAAAAGCAGTACTTTTGTCGTCGATTTCGCTGATTAATGACTTCGTTGCTCTGCAACTCGTGTAATTATCAGGAAATCTCCTCTCCGATTAAAACATCGCTCTGCTAGCGTTTTAATCGGGTTCAATTTGGCCACTTTGGCTCAGTTGGTAGAGCAACGCATTCGTAATGCGTAGGTCCCCGGTTCGAGTCCGGGAAGTGGCTCAAAAAAAAGGAACCTCAACGGGTTCCTTTTTCACTTCCAAGGCCTCAAACCGGGGGGTCTTATCTCGCTTACGCTCGAACGATTATTGTGACAGAGTCACAATTTTCGAGTCCGGGAAGTGGCTCAAAAAAGGAACCTCAACGGGTTCCTTTTTCACTTCCAAGGCCTCAAACCGGGGGTTCTTATCTCGCTTACGCTCGAACGATTATTGTGACAAAGTCACAATTTTCGAGTCCGGGAGATGTGCCTCAAACCGGGGTGGAGATGTGCCTCAAAGACCTAACACTCTCCTTGCATCCCGGAGAATGAGTTCGTGGTCGAAGGCCAGTTGCGGCAGTTTCTTGATCGGCCACCATTTGGCAGCAGCGGCATCATCGGCAGCATGTGCCTCCGGCATAGTAGTCATGGCTGTATAAGCCGCTGTGATGACGCGGCCTCGCGGATCACGCTCTACGTCCGAATACACACCCACGAGTCGCATGCCGGTCAGCACTATGCCGGTTTCCTCCTCCAGTTCCCTCTCGGCACAACGGGCCACCGTCTCATCCATATTCAGGAATCCTCCAGGGAACGCCCAACATCCTTTGTACGGCTCGTTGCCGCGACAGATAAGCAGTACGTATATCTGCCCTTCTTTCTCGGCAAAGAGCACACTATCCGCCGTCACTTCCGCACGCGGATACTCGTAGGCATAAAGCCCGTCTTCTGTTCGTTGATAATCAATCATTACGGTAGTGGTGTTAAAGGGAATGCGATATTGACAATAAAGATATTCGCCGCCAGGATGATGATATTCATCAGCAGGCCTATCCGCAAGAAGTCACTGAAACGATAACCTCCCGGTGCATATACGAGCATATGGGTCGGCGATCCGATAGGCGTAGCAAAACTGCTGCTGACGCTTATCATGAGGGCGATAAGGAACGGATACGGTTCATAGCCCAACTGTATTGCCGCCTCGTACATAATCGGGAAGAACATGGCGCCGGCGGCTGTATTGGAGATGAACTCGGTGATAAAAGTAGCCACAAAGCATATGGCGGTCATGACGATGATCGGGTTCGTTCCGCAGACATCGAGAATGCCATAGGCCAACCTTTCGGCGATACCGGTCTTCTGAATGGCCACACCCAAGACTACGGAGCCGGCAAAGACCATCAGTATCTCCCAGTTAATCGCTTTCATCGCCTGCTCGGGATTGCAGCAACGGAACAAGAGCATCGCAGCTGCCGCCAGGAAAGCGCATTGCAGCAAAGGCAGCACGTTGAGGGCGGAGAGCGCCACCATCGCAATCATGATCACGGAAGAAACAATGGTCTGATGACCGATGTTTGGCACTTGATCCGAGTCATAGAAATAGAGTTGCGACTGGAGTCGTTCGGTATTGACATTGAGTTTCGGCGGACATTCCAGCAACAACGAATCGCCGGCATGCAGTTTCACCTCGTGCGGCGACTGCTCGATCCGTTTGCCATAACGGGCGACAGCCACCAAGGTCATGTTATTATCCTTCTCAAACGTCGTATTTCCGATACATTTGTGGATCAGACTGCTGTTCAGGGCCACATAGGCGGTACGCAACTGGCGTTCCTCCCCCATCTTAAACACCGCCTGGTCAGCCGTCACAAAACCATGCGTCTTTTGGAGATCCAGAATCTCGTCAATCTGACCGGCAAACACCAGACGGTCACCTCCCATTATCGGTTCATCATCCGGAACAGGCGAGAGGACCTCGTCAAAATGGATGATCTCGATCAGTCTACCGCCGTGTATATCCTTGAGTCCGGCATCGACAACCCGCTTGCCGATATGCGGATTATCCGCCGGCACCATCAGTTCGACCGTGTACTCCGCCGTATCTTCGAACACATCATCCGGTGTCTTGCGATCAGGTAAGAGACGGCGCAAAGCGATGATACTCAGTACGCCCACAAACAGGCAGAAGAGCCCGGGGATCGTGGTCGCCAGCACATTCATTGCCGTACCGGTTTGGTCTGCATACAAGCCGGAAATAATCAGGTTCGGCGGCGTACCGATAAGTGTACAGACACCCCCCATACCGGAAGCGTAACTCAAGGGAATAAGCAGTTTGGAAGGCGATATACCCAGTTTCTTCGACCACATCTTGACAATATTCACGAAGAGGGCCACTACGGTGGTGTTACTCAAGAACGAGCTGAGCGCCGCCACCGGCAGCATCAGACGCATCACAGCGCCTTTGTAGGACTTCGGTTGCCCCAATAAATGCTTCACTATCCATTGTAACACGCCGGTATGTGTCAGACCCGCCACCACCACAAACAAGACACCGATGACGATGACGGAGGTGCTGCTGAAACCGGAAAAAGCCTCTTTGGCATCCAGCACACCTGTGACATACAAGACACCTATCGCACCCAGAAAAACCAAATCCGAGCGCAGCTTGGTAAACAACAGGATACTGAACATCGCCAGTACCGTAATTATCGTTATCCAAGCATGAATACTAAATCCGAGGAACATAATTAGTCGTTATTGGTTTGCTGGTCGTCATGCGGTTTATCATTCGCACTCATGTTTTCGATAAAGAGTTTCACCACCCTTTTGGTGATCACCGTATGGCGAACGGCATGCTGCACTTTGTCGCCGAGATTGCCCTTTTCCTGTACGTCGCTGGTCGTTAGTACTTGCTGTTCACGGGCGTCAATTTTAGCGCGAAGGCGCTCCGGAGCACGCTTATACAGGGCGTTATAGCAAGGAACGGCCGCTTTCATGATATACGGGGTGAGGAAAGTGGTTACCACACTCGATGCCACGATAATCGGATACAGGACAGGATTCAGCACTCCCAGGCTGTTTCCCAAACCAGCGATGATGAAAGAGAACTCGCCAATCTGGACGAACGAGAAACCGGTCTGCATCGCATCTTTCATCGTTTCTCCGCCCCACCAGCAGCCCAGCGTACCGAAGAGGATCATACCGACAATAATCACCACGCAGGTAAAGAGGATGCTCGACCAGTAATCCAGCAGGTTGGCAGGATTGATCATCATACCTACCGAGACGAAGAAGATGGCAGCAAAGACGTTTTTGAGAGGCGTCATCATCTTCTCGATACGATGCGACTCGACCGTTTCCGCAAGAATAGTACCCATCACGAACGCTCCGAGCGCACTACTGAAACCGGCTTCCTCCGCCGTCAGCACCATGCCGAGACACAGACCCAAGGCGATGATGATAAGCGTCTCGTCATTCAGGTATTTCTTCACCTTGCGCAGCAACGTAGGAATAATCAGAATACCGAACACGAACCAAACGACGAGGGTGGCAGCCAAGACGCCGACTTTCTTGAGCAGCTCTATTCCTTCGAACTGGTGTTTGATAGCAATACTGGACAGCAAGACCATCAGCACGACGGCTACCACATCTTCAATGATAAGGATACTCGTAGCGCCTTTGACAAAGCGCTCCTTGCTCAGTCCCGCCTCGTCCACCGCCTTCATAACGATCGTGGTGCTGGACATACAGAGCATACCCGCCAGGAACAGGGCATTCATCATGTCCATACCTGCCCATTTACCTACACCGAAGCCAAGGCACATCATACCTCCGATAATCGTGAGCGCACCTATTGCCGCCACTTTACCGCTACTGATGAGGTTCTTGATACGGAACTCCAGTCCGATACAGAACAAGACGAAGAGCACGCCGATATTCCCCCATGCCTCCACGTTATGCGCATCCACAACGGATTCGCCGAACAAGTTCGGACCTACTAACACGCCGGCAACGATGTAACCTAACACTACCGGCTGTTTCATTAACTTGAAGAGCAGACTCACTACGCCTGCCGTAATCATTAAGATGTAAAGATCGTGTACCATTATGATTGGTGATTTATGATTTATGATTGATGATTTGCTATTTTAGAACGGATATCCGATTCCGAAGTTGACACGGATGGCATCCAATGCGGAGGGGATATTGAAATAGGTGTCGATGGGTCGCGTTTTATCCACTTTCCAATCCTTGGTGTACTTATAGGTCTGGTAAGGCGTATGGATAGCGACACCCAGGTCAAGGCGAATGACCAATCCGTCCAGGTCAAGCCGCAAGCCCGCTCCGGTACCGAGCGCAATCTGATGCAGGAATTGAGGATTATCGATGATACCGTCGTATAATTCCCCGTGTAATTGCAATCTTTCGATATAATCGTTGTATCCGGCATCCTTGAACAGGTTCGCCCCATGGTGCCAGTTCCATACGTTACCGGCATCCAGAAAGGTCGCGCCATACAGTTTCCAAACGATAGGGAAACGCAACTCGAAGTTCGCCTCCAGTTTAATGTCACCGGAATGGAAGAAACTCTGATTGTATTTGTCGGAATAGAAATTACCCGGTCCATAGGCGTAGGGCGAAGCCGCACGCATTCCGTTAGGTCCACCAGCATAAAAAGCCTCGGACAAAGGTGATTCCTGAGAGTTACCGACCGGTATATTGGCGCCCGCAAAGAGACGTGTAGCAATACAGACCCGGTCAGTAATATTGAATCTGTTACGCAATTCAGCCGTCAGTTTGACAAACTGGTTGAACGTGACGGAGCCAAGCGCTTTGTTCTTTTCGTTCCAACTATGCCCGAAAAGACAATAGAGCGCATTGATGAGGTTACCCGACTCTTTCACACCCAGTTCCACCATCGTATTGACCGCCCGCTTGGCACGATAGTCATTATAGGTGAAGATATATCCGACAGCCGGCACAAACTCATTGCTCGCAAGCACTTTGATGAGTTGCGGATACTCCGCCGCCTTGTCCAGCAGACTGTCGGATTCGGCTTTCATCATGACCACGGAGAGCGAGAAAGGCGTGAAAGCATGAGTGATATAACGCGAGGATTTGATGAAATAGGTAAACGAACCGGATAGTTTGTGAACGCCGTATCCTCCGGCGATATTCTCATACTGATAACCCAGCATATACCGCGTGTCGCCGTTCAAAGAACGCGGGTTATCCGCCCAATGCAGGTAAGGGAAAACCAAGGACGTAGTGACACCTAACTTATAGGTATCGGTTTTCTTGGGGTCGCCCGGATGGCGGTTTCGTAAGGCCCAGTAATAAGCGCCGTTCCCTTTGATGGTGAAGGTTTCGCCTTTTCCCAGTATATTGCGGATGGAGGACGTCAGTGTGAGGTTGGGACCGATACTGTTATTGGACCGCCATGCGATATCGGCGTCTGCCGTGAGGGTGTAGGTACGCATGATGGAGTCGAGGGATGTCCTTCGCCATTCTTTCGATGCCCGGACACCAAGACCTGACTTATACAGATCGCCTTCTAGAATATTGTTATAGTCCCGTTGGGCGAACGCACGAAGCGACACATTCGCTTTTTGGGTGAGTTTGTATTCGGCGGACAGGTTATTGAGTAGTCCGCTGGCCTGATTGACTTCGGGATTGTCCGTCAAGGTCGAACCGACCGAGATACGCAGCCTGTCTTTGAAGAAAGACTTGCTGATGGCTATATTAAAGTCATTGGTAGTACCGCCCGCATGCTCTGTTTGCGCGCTACTGAGGTCGATATCCACCACCTTGCCCATTTTGGAATTTGCCATAGCGGCGTTGAGACGACTGTTCACGATGGATGACAAGGCATAACCGCTACGCTGTGCCGCCACATTACTTTCACCCACGTACATACCCGTTGCCAGCAGTGTCGCCGCCAAGCCTTCACGCGACTCCTCTTCCAAAGACTCCAACTCCTGTGTGATCGTTTCGTCCTCGGGTGCCTCCAGGAAGAAACCTATCGAATGCAGTCCAATCGAATCGACCACACCGTTCACCCTCACTCCGGTCGTGAAATCCACACGACGCGTCTCTTCTCCTTCGGACTGCACGTCGGCTTTCACTTTCTGCGAAGCCGAAACAGCCAACATCGTCTGCCCTACCGGACCGTTAAACGTGACATGACTGCCGGAATCCACATGGAAAGGCATGATGGGATACGCTTTCGGCGAATAACGGATAAAGCCGTCATCCACGTTCACCCGTCCACCCAACAGCAAGGTGTCTTCGGCCATCTCATAACGCACATTGACTTTGCCGTGCGGTTTGACCTGCGCCATGTTCTTCTTGTCGATGAGATAGGTGACGTCCGTACTCGGCAAGATGGCGATATCTACATCGGCAACGATACTGTCCAGCGAACCGGTGACGCTACCATGAATATCGGTAGCAAGATCTCCGTAAACAGGCATCGGACCGTCTTTCTCCAGTTTCAAAGGAGCGAAACTGTCAGCCGCAAGCGTGATATCCAGTTTCATTTGGTTCAGATCCAATCCTCCGGTCAGCGCGATGAACGTGCTATCCGCTCCGTAAATAGGCAAACCGTTGAAATCCACCTTGTTATGATTCATAACGATCGGCGTTTCTCCGAGACCGAGCTGCACGTTATAGGGTTTATAGTGCGCAGAAACGTTAAGCGGTAGCACCTCGGCTGAGAGGTCGAAACGATCCGGGAAACCGTCTAACGCGGCATGCGCACGAATGGCGCCTTGCAGGTCCAAGTCCGCCATCTTGATGATGCTGTCAGCTATATCCAAAGGGATGTCATCCGGTTGCACTTCCGCCTTAAACGCATTCGGATACAGTTCCGAACGGGCGAGGGACATATTGACCACACGCGTTCCTAATTCCGTCTCGCCGAACGCCATCTTATCCATCTTCAGACGCCCTACTCCATTCAGGTCGTTACCTGTCCGCTCGATATCGAACCGCAGGTCAGCATCTGTTCGGAGTCCGTGCAAGCTCATCGCGCCGTCAGTCAGTTTGCTGTCTGCAGCAAGCGAAGCGAACGTGCTGCCCTCTTTCATAGTCACAAGCAAGGCTGCCTTCGCTGCAGGGAGGCGCATGAGGGTCGTAGAATCAGTCTGAGCCTTGTCAGTATTCGGTTCGATGGTCGGGATGGATGCATCCAGCGACAGGTCCGTTTGCTGCTTGTCGGAAGTCAGACGCAGGTTGACCTCGTTGATATCCAGTCCCATTTTGTCAATCATATGCTGCGCAGGACTACCATGCCGCAAGG
Organism: Paludibacteraceae bacterium; assembly: GCA_017478035.1. Lineage (GTDB taxonomy): Bacteria > Bacteroidota > Bacteroidia > Bacteroidales > Paludibacteraceae > Colicola. Next base: position 26,183 of record JAFVHA010000032.1, read on the forward strand.
CGATATCCGCTTTCATATCCGGAATCCTCCGTTTGAGCGTATCCAGCGACCTCAGATCCGCCGGCAGTTTGCTCCAATCCGGCAAATGATTAATAAGCGCCATACAATCATCGACAAAAGCAAGTACATGCTTCGGACTCGTCATGTCCACCGTCAGACCGTCCGTGGCCATATTCAGCGAGGTAGAACTGTCCGTAGTGAAGTGGATATCCATCCGTTGTGCAGCGAAATCTTCTCCGGCCACGTGCGCCTTGACATCACGCATATACGCCCGATAATCCACCCCTATCTTCTCGGGTGTCATGAAATCTTTCACGCGAAACTGATGATCCGTCCGAGCGGTCACGCGCATACTGTCACCGGTCATCGCAAACGGAAGATGCAAAGTGCCTTCCACGGTTTTATCTGCCAATTCGGCATCCAGCTGCATGCCGGAAACCTGAATATTATCATAGACAGCATCGGTCAGATGCATCTTCACCCGGCTCTGCATCGCACGCGAGTTGGGGTTAATTCCTTTTCCCTGCGCATCTATCTCACCCGCTACCACTACGTGCTTGTGATCCTGCATAAAGGATGACAAATCCACTTTCTCCACATCGACATGCATATCGTAAGCTTCATCGTCGATATCATAAAAGCCCTTCAGTTGCGCCTTACTACCTCTGAAATCCGCATCGCCGGTCACCTCCACGCGCATCGTTTCCAGGTTCATCTCGGTGGCCGTCAGATCCGCCCGGGCACCAAACCTGTCCGAACGGACATGCAGACCGTCGCTGGTAATCATATGCCGGTCCAGCGCCACACATGCATTGCCATACAAGGTATCTATCGGAAGAGAGAAATCGCCTATCGCGAGGTTTGCACCGCCAATAGCTATACGGCGAGCATCGTAGGTATTCCCGCCTACATCGGCCACCACATTTGTCTGAATCGTGCGGGTGGCGATA
>JAFVHA010000033.1 GCA_017478035.1 Paludibacteraceae bacterium
ACTAAAGAAAAAACACCTGGCGCTTGTGTGCGTCAGGTGTTTTGTGTACCTTTGCAGCATAATTTAATAACTCTATCAAATAAGGTACACAATGTATAGATTAGGTATTGACATAGGCAGCACGACCATTAAGATGGCGCTTATCAAAGTCGAAAGTCAAAAGTCAAAAGACCGTCCTTCGGACTCAAAGCCGGTGGTTCTCGCAACCGACTACCGCCGCCATAACGCAGAGCCGATGAAAGTCGGACAAGAGATGATCGAAGGAATCTTGAAAGCTATCAGCGATCAGCATTCAGCTATCAGCGTCGGTATTACCGGTTCTGTGGGAATGGGTTGTGCGCAGCGGCTTGGTATCGGTTTTCACCAAGAGGTGATTGCTGCGGCGGAAGTGGTGAAACAACTCTATCCCGATGTACATTGTTTGGTGGATATCGGTGGCGAGGACAGTAAGATGATCTTCTTTGAGGAGGGTTGTGTGCCGGAGATGCGCATGAACGGCAACTGCGCAGGAGGAACAGGTGCGTTTATCGACCAGACAGCGACGTTGCTGGGCGTGGAGACAAGCGAACTGAATGCGCTGGCAGCCAAAGCCGAGCATATCTATCCGATTGCGTCCCGTTGTGGCGTGTTCAGCAAGACTGACATCCAGAACCTTATTTCCCGTTCGGTAAGCAAAGAGGACATTGCCGCCTCGATGCTTCATGCCGTTTCGATGCAAGTGGTGAGCGCACTTGCGCGCGGAACAGAAGTGCATCCGAAGATCTTCCTTTGCGGCGGTCCGTTCGCTTATATCCCCGAACTGCGCAAACACTTGTTGCAGGCACTTGAGATGACGAAGGAAGATTGCATTGTGCCCGAATACACGCAGTTTATTCCCGCTATCGGAACAGCCTTGCTGGCAAAAGGAGAACCGCTTACACACGCACAGGTGCGTTCCCTATTTTCTAACGACCATTGTTCCGCAACTCATCTTACAGGCACGCTGCCACCGCTCTTTGCTGACGAAGCGGATTACCAAAACTGGCTTTCCGACAAACAGAAGAAGTATGGCCATAACACGATAAACTCTCAACTAACCAACTTCACTCAACTTTCAACTATCAACTCTCAACTATATTTGGGCGTCGATTCCGGCAGTACAACCACCAAATTGGTCCTGATTAACGAAAATGGCGAACTGCTTTTCACGGACTATAGTTACAATAACGGCAACTCGTTGCAGGCTTTTCATTCTGCGTTGCAACGAATGCGTGACGCGCTCGGGCAGGACATTGAGATAGCCGGCAGTTGTTCGACAGGCTATGGTGAGCAGTTGCTCAAGACCGCTTTTCGTTTGGATTACGGCATTGTGGAGACCATGGCGCATTTCATGGCGGCGAAACACCTGCAACCGAACGTCTCTTTTGTGCTCGACATCGGCGGACAGGACATGAAAGCCATCTTCGTGGAGAACGGTTCTATCCAAAGGATAGAGATCAACGAAGCCTGCTCGTCCGGTTGTGGCAGTTTTATCATGACTTTTGCGCGGCAGTTGGGCTACGAAGTGAGCGATTTTGCACACATGGCGACGCTGGCGCAACACCCGTACGACCTCGGTACACGCTGCACGGTTTTCATGAACAGCAAGGTCAAACAAGCCATGCGCGAAGGAGCACTAGTGGATGACATTGCCGCCGGATTCAGTTATTCGGTCATCAAAAACTGCCTGTACAAAGTGCTCAAACTGCAATCTTTCGACCAATTAGGCGAACATATCATGGTTCAAGGCGGCACGTTCCGCAACCATTCGGTCGTTCGCGCCTTGGAAATCCTCACCGGCAAAGAAGTCGGCTTTGGTCCGATTCCTGAACTCATGGGCGCGTATGGATGTGCGTTGTATGCGAAAGGAGGTCAACTATGAAACTGAACGAGTTACTGCAATCTGACCACTTCGAGGAGAAAGAAGAGATCTGTCCGGGCTGTCAGAACCATTGCCAGGTGCGCGTCTATTCGTTTGCGAACGGGCGCCAGTACGTCTCCGGCAATAACTGCGAGCGCGTCTATTCCAACGAAGGCACCACCGCCCGAAAAGGCATCAATATGTTCGAGGAAAAGTACAAAAAGCTCTTCGAAAAAACTTCCTTCCCTTCAGGGGAGGACCGAGGAGAGGCTTCTATCACCGTCGGTCTTCCCCGTGGCCTCGGCATCTACGAGAACTACCCCTTCTGGCAGACACTTTTCGGGTGTTGCGGGATGCGTGTGCGGCTGAGCGGCATGAGTACGACCAAACTCTTCGACAAGGGCGTGCGGACCATCGTGGCGGACAATATCTGTTACCCTGCCAAGTTGATGCACGGACATGTCATGGACCTTATTGAGAAACAAGTGGACCGCATTTTCTATCCGTGGGTGGTGTTCGAGCGCAAGGAGGACGAGCAATCGAAGAACAGTTTCAACTGCCCTGTCGTCAGCGGTTATTCGGACGTGATCAAGAGTGCCATCAATCCCGAGAAGAACTACGGCATTCCTTTGGACGCGCCGACCATCTCGTTCAAGGACGAGGAACTGTTGCGGGCTTCTTTAGTAGAATACCTCGCTACACTCAACATCAACGAATCCACCGCACAAGCGGCTATTAATCAGGCGATTACAGCGCAGCAGAACTATCTCGACGCATTGGAAAAACGCAATATGCAAGTCTTCAACGAGGCGCGTGCGGCAGGCCGGATGGTTATTCTCTTGGCAGCGCGGCCTTACCATATCGACCCGCTTATTCAGCATAAGATTGCGGACGCGATAGCCGCGATGGGTATTGATGTGATCACGGAGAATGTGGCTGCGCACGAGGGGCAAGCCGTCTATGACGAACTGAACGCGATGGCGCAATGGGCGTACCCGAACCGCATTTTCAAGGCGGCACATTGGGTCGGAAACAACCCGTACAACAACCTGCACATGGTCGAACTGACCTCCTTCGGTTGCGGTCCCGACGCGTTCATCTTGGACGAAGTGCGGGCAATCCTGTCCCGTTATGGCAAGAACCTCACCGTCCTCAAGATTGACGACGTGAACAACATCGGTTCGCTAAGGCTGAGAGTGCGGTCGCTGGTTGAAAGTGTCAATGCCGCCCCCCGAAATCCCGAAATATCGAAATATCGAGATCTCGAAAACAAAGCGCCTTTCACCACCAAGCCATTTGAGGTGGAAGACAAAGACCGCGTCATCTTAACCCCTTATTTCGCAGAGGGTTACAATGAGTTCCTGCCCACTATCTTTGCCTTGGCGGGTTACCGCATCGAGTCCCTTCCGATGGCGACGCAAGAGGATGCCGAAGAAGGTCTGCACGTGGCGAATAACGACATCTGCTATCCGGCTACTATCGTGGTGGGTTCGATCATGCGGGCTTTGAAATCCGGCAAATACGACCTCTCGAAGACCGCCGTGGCGATCACGCAGACAGGCGGGCAATGCCGTGCGTCGAACTACTACGCGCTCATCAAAAATGCCCTTGTGGCGGCAGGCATGAGTCAAGTGCCTGTGATAGCCGTGGCCATCGGTCCAAGCCTCAAAAACAGCCAGCCGGGCTTTGAAATCAACTGGTTGCACCTCATCCGTCCGACGCTGGAAGCACTCTATTTCGCCGACGCGCTTGCCAAACTCTATTATCCTGCCGCGCCGCGCGAACGTATTCCCGGCGTGGCGCGCAAACTCTACGACCACTACCTCAACGCCGCGCAACCGCTCTTGGCGAAGCGTGACTACCGGGCTATCCGCCAACTCATGCGGGATGCCGCAGGCGCGTTCACGGACATAACGGACACCACCAAACAAGTGCCGGTAGTCGGCGTGGTCGGCGAGATATACGTCAAGTACAACTCGTTCTCGAACCACGGCGTCGTCCGCTGGCTCATGGAACACGGCGTGGAAGTTGTGCCGCCGGCGATCACGGGTTTCTTCTCTACCTCTATCCCCAACGCCTTCATCAACCGCGAGCAGCACATCCGCAAAGACGGGCTGAGCCCCTGGCAGGCAAAACTCGTTAACCGTCTTTTGCTCCACTATGCACATGTCTATGACCGTCTCTGCGGCGACTACCCGTTCTACCGGCCGTTCGCAGATATCATGGACATCTGGCACAAGAGCCGCCGCGTCATCAACTCCGCCGCAGACTTCGGCGAGGGATGGTTCCTGCCCGGCGAGATATGCGACCTGGCGGATCATGGCATCCACAAAGTGGTCTCACTGCAACCTTTCGGCTGCATTGCGAACCATATCATCAGCAAAGGAATAGAGCGCCGTTACAAGGATCTTTACCCGCATCTGTCGTTGCTTTTCCTCGACTTCGATGCCGGCACATCCGATGCCAATATCACCAACCGTTTGCACTTTTTGCTGCAATAATTACCAACTGTTTGTATTTTTTGCTGCAATAATTTGCACATGTCCGAAAAATATTGTAACTTTGCACGCAGTTTGCGTGCAGAAAAAAACATGCAGCAGCCAAATTAGTACAAATTAACATAAAACAAAAATACTATGACAGATTTATTGATTCTATTTGCGGTGGCTATGGCGGTTTCCGCAGTGGGGTGGAAATACTTCGTGTATTTCTTCAGTCTCGGTTACGGGTACGGCGTAGCCGCTCTGGCGGTGGCGATGGGTGTGATGTACCATGCAAACCTTACGGTGTCGACGATGGCGATGTTAGTGCTGCTGTTCATCTTCGGTGTGCGGCTGGGAACGTACCTGCTGGTGCGCGAACGCAAGGCGGTTGGGTACCGTAAGATACTCTACGGCGAGGGTCATTCTGACAAGAAGCCGGCAGGCGTGATGATCATGATATGGCTGTTCTGCGCGCTGCTGTACGTGGCGCAGGTGAGCCCTGTGGCTTTCCGGCTGGCGAACGGTCCGCATGACAGCGAGTTGTGGGCATGGATAGGTGCTGCGGTTGTGGCTTGCGGCATATTGCTGGAGAGCATCAGCGACGCGCAGAAGAGTGCTGCCAAGAAAAAGAACCCGAAACGGTTTGTGGATACCGGTCTGTACCGTATCGTCCGCTGCCCGAACTACCTGGGCGAAGTGACCATCTGGACGGGTGCGTTGCTCAGCGCGATAGGCGCAGGGCTGAGCTGGTGGCAGTGGCTGATAGTAGCTATCGGCTATGCAGGCATTGTGTTTGTGATGTTCAGCGGCGCACGCCGGCTGGAGTTGCGTCAGAATGCCGCCTACGGCAATGACCCCGAATATCAGGCGTACGTGAAGAAAACGCCTATCCTGATACCGTTACTGCCTATTTATTCCGTAGCGAAATATGAATGGCTCAAAGCTTGATTGGTTTGCCGCCAAGGGGACTTTGACGCCCCAAGACGTGACGCCGTGGCAGACGTTCTCCGGCAAGGGGATGCGGTTCGAGTTTGAGGCATACGACTGGAACGGCACCGCCCATGTGTCGCATCTGAGCATGCGCGGTTTGTTCGGACTGATGAAGATGGACACGCTCATCTGTACGCCCTCTACGCCAAAGACATGCCGCTTTTTTCGTACGACCTCATCAGCGCCTTCGGGCGCAAAACCCAAGTCCGTCAGAAACTTTCCCTTGCCGAAGCCGAAGACATCACAACTGCGATAATCTAATCAAAACAACGCTCACACCGAGCGTTGTTTTTGTATATCTCATCCCTCCTCTCAATCCCACCGCCCAAAGGTACAATATTTTTTCGAGATATGCTAATAAAATTTTGATTTTGCAAGTGAAATGAATTGATTTTTGCGTTGTTTTGTGAGTTGCTTTTTGCCTTTGCCTCTGCATTTCCGCCTAAATCGGAATCTTTATTTCTTATCTCACTACGTTCGAACGATTATTTTGGAATTTATCGGAATAAAACTTCCAAAAATCTTCGGAGTAAAATCACAAAAATCTTCGGAATAAAATCACAAAAATCTTCGGAATTATTTGCATATATCAAATTTTTGTTGTACCTTTGCAGCGATTTTTAAGCGATATACGTATGGAATACCTCGAACGAATTGATGACGAGTTGCTAAAACGCAAGTTACGTAGTAGTGCAGCAGTACTGATTGAAGGACCGAAATGGTGTGGAAAAACATCTACCGGCGCGCAGTTGGCGAAGAGTATCATTTATATCCAGAACCCTGACCAACGCGCTATGTACCGCAAGATGGCAGATACGCAACCTTCACTGTTATTGGAAGGCGAGACGCCGCGCCTGATCGACGAATGGCAGACGATTCCGGTTCTATGGGATGCAGTACGATTTGCTGCCGACCAAAGACAGCAGATGAATCAATTTATATTAACAGGTTCCGCTACGCCCTTGGACGAAGAAGAGAATGAAGAGATGGAGCATACCGGTACGGGACGAATTGCTCGTCTGCGTATGCGACCGATGAGTCTATGGGAATCGAAGGAGTCGCGCGGGCAAGTGTCTCTCAAAGCACTCTTCGACGGTACACAGCAAATGGGACTTTTTGAAAGTCCGCTCACCATCAAGGATATCGCTTATGTCATGTGCCGAGGCGGTTGGCCGGGCGCGTTGGCATTGGACAAAGAGGATGCGTTGGAAGTGGCGGTTAACTTAGTGGATGAACTGGTGAACACGGATGTCAATCGCGTGGATGGCTCTGAAAAGGATCCCGACCGAGTGCGTGCGGTGTTACGCAGTTATGCACGGAATATCTCCACCATGACCGCAGCTACTACCATCATGGCAGATGTGCGTGCGAACGACATCTCAATTACCGACAAGACGCTTACCAATTACTTAAGAGCGTTGCGCCGCCTGTTTATCATTGAAGATGCCAAGGCATGGCAACCGTCGTTACGCAGCAAGACCGGCATCCGTACGTCCCACAAACGCCATTTCGTAGATACCAGTCTGGCTACGGCGGTGTTGGAACTGAATCCAACGAGCGTATTAGAGGACTTCAACCTGTTCGGATTCTTATTTGAAGACTTCTGTTTGCGTGATGTGCGTGTCTATACGGAGGCACTACGGGGAACCGTCTACCATTATCACGACAACTCTGATTTGGAGTCCGATTTAATCATCCGTTTGCACGATGGTCGTTGGGCTGCAGTGGAGGTGAAGACCGGAAGCAAGGAGATTGAAGATGCTGCAAAAAACTTGACCGACTTAGCAAAACAAGTGGATACGTCCAAGATCGGTCAACCCGCATTCTTGATGGTTTTAACCGGCGGACAATACGCCTATCGCCGAGACGACGGTGTGTATGTTATCCCTATCGGCTGCTTGAAACCATAGAATACACCAAAATTCACAAATTCACAGATTCACACAACTTTCTGTCTTAATTCTTTTTTGCTTTTCCCCCGAAAGGAGAAAAAAAGCGACTCACATCGCTGTGAGCCGCTGATGCGGGATTATTCATGGTTATGCCCGCATAAGAAATCCGCGTTTATCACGCTTTCTTTTCGGAGGCGGGATGGTGATTGGCTTTCTTGCGCTCCTCGACCATCTGACCGAACCACTCTACGATAGCCGGATCCTGGTGAGAGAAGAACGCCGAACGGCCTTTGTCCAGCGCAGCTATCCGAGCCATCTCCTCGTCCGTCAGTTCAAAATCAAAGAGGTGGAGATTGTCCGCCATGTGCGCCTTGTTGCGGCTCATGGGGAAGATAGCTATGCCTCGCTGGATATGCCACCGGAGCACAATCTGATGCAGGCTCTTGCCGTGGTTGGCGGCTATGGCTTTTAAGGTCTCGTCCTCAAACAAGCCCTCGCGTCCCTCGCCCAGCGGCGCCCATGCCTCGGGCTGGATGTCGTACTGGCGCATCCATTCCAGCAAGGTGTTCTGCTGGTGATAGGGATGTATCTCCACTTGGTTGACCATCGGGCGCACGCCTTGTATCAAGTCGCCGTCGGCGTTGACAAAATCGTTGCAAGCGAACCGGCAGAACTCCACCATCCGGTCGGCATAGAAATTAGAGATACCGATGGCTTTGAGTTTGCCCTCCTGATACAGTTCCTCCAGCGCACGCCATGCGCCGTAGGCATCGCCGAAAGGCTGGTGGAGCAGCATGAGGTCGATGTAGTCCGTTTGCAGTTTGTCGAGCGACTCCAGCACACTCTCGATGGTCTGCTCGTAGCCGAAATGCTCAATCCAGACCTTGGAGGTGATAAAGAGTTCGTTGCGTGGGATGCCGCTCTTGCGGATGGCGTTGCCCACCTCGCGTTCGTTGAAATACGACTGCGCCGTGTCGATGTGGCGGAAGCCGGTAGCGAGTGCGTCCAGCACGCATTGTTCGGTTTCTTCGGGGCTCACGCGGTACACACCGTAGCCCAAAATCGGCATCTGAATGCCGTTGCGTAATGTTAGTGTTTGCATATTATTCGTTTTTATAGATTATGCTGTTCAAGCCACTCTGCGATGAGGTCGTTGTTTTGAATTCGGGTGCAAAGGTACAACAAAAGCCGCAAACTGCTGTTACACAATTCGCGGCAAAAGTTGCACTAATCCAAGAAAACGGGGATTTACCTCTCTCCGCCCCTTATCTCCGAGGCGGAAATGCCGAGGTTCTGGCGGATGTAACTTGAAAGATTAGCGGTTGGATTTCTGCTTCCTGCCGAAGTTGTAACCCACTCGGATAGCGGGTTCAAGCGTCGCGGTCTCGCCTGCAAGCGACACATGGTAGGTCAGCTCGCCCATAATATACCATCGATCGGTGATGAACTTACCGAAGCGCACTTCGACAGGCAAGACCATGTCCATGTCGTATAACCCGAAGCCCGTACAGGGTGCGACACCGACGAACCAGGGTTTGTTCTGCGGATTACCTATCTGCATCATCAAACCAGCGGTAAGACGGAAGACAGGGTGGAAATGATCGATGTCGCTGTATTTCTTGAACTCGCCCCAGAAACCGCCGCCTGCGGTGAGGTAGAAACCCATTGCAAAATGGTCGTTTACCGGATACGCACAGTCGTACCCGATATTCGCCGTGAGACCGGCTCCCGGCAGATCGCGCATCTCAAACGGCAGACCGACACCAAAACTGAGCGCCTTGAGCGTCTTGTAATCGCGTTCTGCGAAAGCCATCGCGCTAACTATTAGCGCCATAACTAGTATGATGGACTTTTTCATTGTACTATCTCTTTATGGTTTAACAAAATGGTCTTTGCCGTTCCTACTTTGTTCTCAAACGTGAACATCGACATCGGATACCACTCGCCTTCGTAGTCGGGTGCCCAATAACGGATACCAATGAGGCCGTGCTCTTTTCCCCACGCAATGACGTCTCGGTAGATATCCGCTTGTCCCTGCTGGTTTTTCTTGTAACTGCCGAGTTGCTGGTTCCAACCGGCGAACGGTCCCACCATGTCTTGCGACGGATACGAGAACTCGCCGATAAACACCGGCACACCGCATTTCTTGTTGATACGCGTCACGGTCTTGGTAAGCATTTTCTTCTTGTTGAACGACATCGCCGGCGCAGACGGATAGTAGCTGATACCGGCTACATCGACCGCATAGCCGTGTTCCGCCATGTAGGAGAAGAACGAGGCGGTAGCACGCGGCGTGGACGTGACGGTCGCTATATGCGTCGAGAACCGCACGTTAGATGCATCTTTTCCGGCTTTCGCGTACGCCTTGAGGATGCCGCGTTTGACGGCTGCGTATTGCTTGGCGTTGTAGCACCATACATGTTTTTTGAGCCACCAGAGGCTGAACAGCGATGCCATATAACGCTTCATCGGACCTGCATTAGCGAGTTTTTGGTCAAACGAATTAGGCACGCCGATGCCTATACCTGCAAAACCGAAGTTGGCTTCGTTGCCGAGATTCCAGTCGTTGACCGTACAACCGGTAGCAAGAATCGAGTCCGCCACGAACTCGCCGTAGATCTCCAGCACGGTACAGATGTCATCCAGCGATAACTCTTCCCATTTGGCATCGCCGTTCTTGAGGATGGCTGCCCAGGTCGGGTTAGACGCGTAGAGTTCGGGGTAGTCGGTTTTATAGAACCGCGGTGCCTGCGTACCATCCATATCCATATAAATATACGCGCACATGACTTCGGGGTTAATCGGGATATTGAGACTCGCGGCAACACGGCAGGTCTGCATCACTTGGTCGAAGGTGTGGACATTGGCGTTCTCGTCCGGTTTGCCATCCGTCGTGTTATCCAGTGAACCATCGGGTTTATAGGTCTTATGGCGTTTGGTAGCCAGACGGACGTACATCTCTGTCGAACCGAGGTCTTTGTAAATCTGCTGCAGCTGCGCCGGAGTAGTGGCGGTCTTGTTGCCGACTTGGAAGGTATAACCGGCTTCGAACTGATTGAGCGTGAACGGACTGAGCGACAGTGCCACGCGGAAATCTCCGGCATAAGCGGCATTGCTGTGGATGGCGCTCTTGACCGCTCCGTACGCTACGAAATCCTCGTCTTTGTCGTCATCCAGCAGTTGCTCATAAAGCGCCAAATCGATGGATTCCACAAACTCACAGTAGTCGATGCGATTTGTCGCACCTCCTTCGTTACATAGCAGTACGATCGACCGGCTCTTGCCGTTCTGATGAACTCCTAACACATGCGTGCCTTTGCCTCGCAAGGTGATGCGGAAACGGTGAACGCCCGGCTCTAAGGCTACACGGTATTGCGCCTTGATATGGCCATACACATCCGCAGCAACAAGACTCACTTCGGCTTTGTCCACCACTGCCAGATAAATATCCGTCGAACCGTTGAACGGATTCGGTTTGTTCTGCGGCAGGTATAGACCTTCGCTCGCCACCAACGCGTCCATGTCGAAGAAATAATTACTCTGCGCAATCGCCCAGAGAGCCATCATCGACATCAGCAAAATAGTACTAATCTTTCTCATATAATTTCGTTTATTTAGGTTAATTTACGGGCAAATCTAAAATCAAGTGCAAAATTACTGTTTTTCCCGCATATACGCGTGACCTATTCGCCACATAATTTGTTCTATTCGGTACAATTTGAGCATTTTTATAACAAAATTGTGTTTTTATGGGTCGATTTTTTGCCTAATTCAGAAAAAAGCAGTAATTTTGTGCTCGCGTTCATCTGAGGACCCCAATAAATGAATAGTTATGACCGTACAAGCCTTGGAACAAGTGCCGGTTTTGAGAGAGCCGGTGAAAAATATTGAGCGGATATGCGGAATGGGCAGAGATGTGGAACTGATCGTCACCCGCGGAGATGTCAGTCATTTGAATGTTTCGTTTCAAACGGAGATATACGCCTTCAATATCCATGTGCAAGGCCGCATGGAGTCGCTCATCAACCATCAACCACATGTGGTGGAGGCGCCGGGTTTTTCCTCCGTTATTCCGGGACAATTGCTACAGATAACCGCCACTTCCGAAGACATGGTGGAGTATGCCGTGTCGTGCTCACGGGAGTTTATGGAAGAACTGCATCTTAACCTCTCCAACAAAGCGCATATCTGGGCGTATATGCGTCCGGTTTTTCCGCTGACACAAGACCAAATGGACGTCGCGATGCAGTATTTCAACCTGCTGCGCGAGGTGCTTCAGACACCTCAGATACAAGCGCAACGAGAAATAGTGCGAGATCTTGTCCGGTCGATGATTCTCTATATTCACGGTCTGTATGATGCCTCTTTTGTGCCAACGCACACCTTGACACGGGCAGAGGAGACCGTTGGGCGGTTTATGATCTTGGTGGAACAGCAAAGCCACGCCCACCACACGATTGAGTGGTATGCGTCGGAACTATGTCTGTCGCCGAAATACATGGCGAATCTGGTCAAACAGGTCACGGGACGTAGTGCCGGAGATTGTATCAACGCCCATCTGATGGCGCAAGCCAAATGGCTTTTAGGCAGTTCCTCGCTCTCGGTCTTAGAGATAAGCTACCGTCTCGGATTCCAGAACCAAAGCCATTTCGGCACATTCTTTAAACGTCACGAGGGATTGTCCCCCGCGGCGTTTAGAAAGAAAAAAGAATAAGTAGTTTCCCGTTGGAATATACGGTTTAGAATAGGATCATCACGGGACCATCTCCCGAGAAGAGCCCAAGAAAAGTACAATCAGAACAATATACAGGATTTGTTGTATTGCACTAATCCAAGAAAACGGGGATTTACTTCTCTCCGCCCCTTATCTCCGAGGCGGAAATGCCGAGGTTCTGACGGATGTAACGGCTCAGATAAGCCACAGAAGAAAACTCAAACCGGTACGCAATATCGGCAAGCGTCAGTGTGCGGTCACGCAGCAAACGGGAAACCTCCAACGCCGTGTACCTGTTTATCCAATACGCCGCGCCATAACCGCTGATACTCTTGCATGTCTCCGACAGATAAGCAGGGGAGACACATAGCCGGTTGGCGAAATAGGCTATATCCCGGTGTGTGCGGTACTCGCCTTGTTCCAACAGTTCCATAAACCGGCTCATCAGTTGTGCGCCTTGGTGCGAGAGGTCATTCTTCGTTTCATATATCTCGGCATGAAAATCAAAGAAATCGATAATCATGCACTCCACTGCGTTGCGGATCAAATCCAGATAGAACCGATGGCTTTTTTCTTCGTACCGCGTACGCACGTATTCCATATTTTTCAGGCACCGCTCCTGTTGGCGGGCATTGAGGTGCATCACCGGATCATTGAAAAGCATCATCTGACCGCGCATGCCGTAATTGCTGAGCGGGGTGGCCATCTCTGTAAATTCAGGCGTCACGTAGATGGTTATAGTACGGAAATCGGGGCTGGCGTTTGCTATCTGCGCCAGCTCGCTGCGACGGATGATCAGGCAATCACCAGCCTGCAACGGGAACTCCGCGCCGTTGAAAAGCAGCATCGCCGTGCCTTGCAAACACAGTGCGTGGGTGAGATTACCCGTATGCGCGAGTTGCAAATCCGTGGATAATATGTCCGCAAAATCAATCGGTTGCATAAACTCATTTTGACGCTGCAAAGGTAGTGCTTTTTTTTGAATTATACAAGTTTTTCGCCATTTTATTTTTGCTCGTCGGTCGGATTAGCCTATTTCGCCCTTTTGTTGCTTTTGTGCGGATTTGGTGATGGTCTCGTGGTAGAAATAATTGACCACCACCGGCAGTTCACCATGCTTGGCGCGGAGAGAATCATCATTACGCACATAACGGAAACCGTTCGCCTCGCAGTACGAGCGCAGTTGTCCGTCCAGTTCGCTCCAGTACGTGCGGTCTTTCTTCGTGTAGATCTGGCGGTATAATTCGTCCAAGTCCGGTCGGTGTTCGTGCACCCAATCAAGGATGCGTCCGCGGTAGTCTCCGCGCAGGTTGAGGTTCTCCAGCCAGACGAGGTTGCAGCGGTCTTTGGCACGCTCAATGATAGCCTCCACGTCCGTTATGCCGGGGAAGATAGGCGAGATGAAACAGGTGGTGTCGATACCCGCTTCGTAGAACTGACGCATGGCTTCCAGACGGCGTTCGATACTGACCGCACGGTCCATCTCCGAACGGAAGTCCTCGTCCAGCGTGTTGATGGACCAACTGACGCGGGCGCCGGGGAAAGTCTTGATCAGGTCGAGGTCGCGGAGAATCAGATCCGACTTGGTGGAGATACTGATCCGGATGCCGGTGCCTTGCAGCTGTTCCAGCACGGCGCGGGTACGTTTGAAGCGTGCCTCGTGCGGCTGGTATGGGTCGGTGACGGAGCAGAAGAACGCCTCTTTGCCTGCCAGCTGTCCACGGTCGCGGATGGGAGTCCAGTTCTTGACATCAATGAACTCGCCCCACGGCTCGGGGTGGTTGGTGAAACGCTTCATGAAAGAGGCGTAGCAATACTTGCAGGCGTGTACGCAGCCCACATACGGATTGACGGCATAATCGCCGATTGGGAGGTTGGTCTTGGACAGAATGTCCTTGGTTGTGATTTCTTGTATCTTTATCATAACTGGTCAATATATTCTTTTATATTTCGTTGCTAACAGGATTGTTTTTCAGCTTCGAAAGGCACCACGCGAAGCCTTTGGCTGTGCGGATGGCTCCATCGGCGAAATGATTGCCAGGGTTCCATTCGAGCGTGCATCTGCCGGTAAATCTTTGTTGTTTGCTGTCCGAGAGCCGCGCCGACATTAATCCCCTAACCCCTCCTGTACCTTAACGGACTGACGCCGGTCATGCGTTTGAAATACTTGCAAAGAAACGAGGTGTTCGGAAAATTCATTTCCTCTGCCAGTTGTGACAGACTCTTGTCTGAATGCCTCAACTCGGCTTGCAG
>JAFVHA010000079.1 GCA_017478035.1 Paludibacteraceae bacterium
AGCGGACCGGAGGTGTTCTCAATCATGCGCTCTATCTCACGCTCCGGGTGACCGGGCGTTACGCTACCCCACTGACGGAGGTTCTGCAGATCCTCGAGGGTGAACTTACCCGCAAGACAGAGTTGGGCATACAACATCGGCGCCATGTGACCCGGATCCAAGAAGAAACGGTCACGTGCCTCCCAACCCGGGTTCTCCGGATCGTATTCCAAAAACTCGCTAAAGAGGACGTTGATGAAGTCTGCGCCGCCCATGGCTCCGCCCGGGTGACCACTCTTTGCTTTTTCTACTGCTGCCGCGGCCAGGATACGAATGTTATCCGCCGCACGATTCAAAAGTTGTGTCTTGTTCATAGTAATATATTTTTGTTTGTTTGAATTACTTTCGTTATGTCGTCATGACGTTATGTCGTCATCTTAGAACTGCCACCCCAGATGGTAGCTTAATCCCCACCCTATGTTATTACGGTCGCCGAAGCCGGGAATATAAATCGGTCCCATCTGGTCTGCGGCAAGGCCTTCCTTCTCGCGAGTGAAGAGAATCTTGAGCCGTCCCATCCATCCCATATAAAACGCCGTATTCTTCACTTTCGCTATCTCCACCTGACAGCCCGCCACTATCTCTCCCCAGCAATCGGTTTTCTTGCCCTGGATACCCGTTCCGATACGAATACCGATCAGCATGGCGTGCGGCGAGTCGGGATGTTTCTTCAACGGATTGATATCACAACCCACGCGAAAATAACCGCCGTGCGCATTGTATTTGAGCGTATCTCCCTTCTGCGTTTTTCCTCCCGCATATCCCAACTCCAGCGTAGGATAGAAACGGTCCTTCAAGCGCCAGTTCATCGCCACTTCGTACTGCTGCAATTTGCCTTTGCTCAATCCCGCCGTAAGGGCCGGAGTCACGATATCCAGTTTGAGCGTCATCCCCTGATAGACAGACGGCTTGGCAGCCACCTTTACCGAGTCATTGTTCGCAAAAACCGCTCCACTCAGCAGCAACAGGACTACTATGTTACATAAGATCTTTCGCTTCATTCTTCAGTTCCTCAAGCGCCTTGTCGGTCGGCGTGGTACCATTGGACGAATAGGCAGTCAACAATGCCGTTGCATAGGTCTGGGCCGTTGCGTTGGCCGGTATCTGCGCAGCGATGGAGATGACGAACGCCGCCATCTGGTCACGCGCGTTGATAATCATATCCCATACCTCATCCGATACATACACCTGCTGGCTCTGGTTATGGTCAAACTCGGCACGGATAGTTTGCAGCAAGTACTGTTGTACCTGCCCGACGGTCCATGTAGCGAGTGCGTCCGGTTCCTTAGAGCGCAACTCCATGAGCATATGCTCCGGTTTCGTACGCTCCAATAACAGCGCCAAGCGCTCGTACGCCCGTAAACGGATAGGAGAAATGGCTTTCTGGCTCTCGCGACGAAGCTCAAACTGCCGCTTGCGTTCCTCGTTGCGGAACTGGGAGTGCTGTATCAGCCAGAACCCGAAAATAAGCACTACGATGGTCAAAAGAATCGCCAAAATAGTTGATGTCATAACGCGAACTCTAATTTTGGCGACAAAATTACAAAAAAAAAATTACATACGCAAGAAAAAGGACAAAAAAAAAGCCTCCTTTACAAAAAGGAGACTTTTACTCATTGTTATTTTTCAGACCTTAGCGTCGTTGTATCTGCGTACGAAATAGCCAGGACGGTTCTTCGTCTCATTGAATATGCGACCGAGATACTCCCCTAAAACGCCTATCGTGAGCAGTTGCACTCCGCCGAGGAAAAGGATCGTTACCATGAGCGTCGGATAACCCGCTACCGGATCGCCGTAGAGCAATGTCTTGATGAGGATGTACAGGAGATAGACAAATGCCACAAAAGAGACACCTATACCCATATACATGGCGATTCGTAGCGGAGCTACGGTATAGCTGGTCATACCGTTGATAGCCAGATTGACGAGTTGGAAGAACTTCCATTTCGAAGTGCCCTGTTGACGCTCCAACTGATCGTAGTAAATGCCTTTTTTCTTAAAGCCTATCCATGAGTACAGACCCTTCGTATTCCGCTCCGATTCACGCATCTTGCGCAAGGCCTCGATACATGTGCGGTCCAACAGACGAAAATCACCGGTGTTCTTCTGAATCGGCACACGCGTCAGATTTTGCAGCATGGAGTAATACCACTGCGAAGTCTTCTTCTTGAGCCACGACTCCCGACTGGAACGACGCTGCGCAAAGACATCGTCATACCCTTCCTCCCACCATTTCAGCATCTCCGGAATCGCCGAAACAGGATGTTGCATATCGGCATCCATGATGATGACAGCATCGCCCTTCGCATAATCGAAACCCGCCATCATAGCTACCTCTTTGCCGTAGTTACGCGAGAGGTCGATATACGACCAGTGCTGCGGATCAGCATGGTACAGCGCCATCATCTTGTCCAGCGTACCATCGGTACTACCGTCATTGACAAACAGGAACTCCCACTCATAGGCAGGGTTGTCCTTCAGCACCTGATCCATGCATTCGCGCAGGAAGTCGAAACAAGCCTCCTCGTTGTAGGCGGGCAGCAGAATGGTGATTTTCTTTTTCATAGGAATGTCTGCGTCCCCTTATCAGCGGATCATATCGTCGCCGAAGAAGGGTTGCAATGCTTTCGGGATGCGGATACCCTCTTCGCACTGGTTGTTCTCCAGGAGAGCAGCCACGATACGCGGTAACGCCAAAGCAGAACCGTTAAGCGTGTGGCACAGTTGTACTTTCTTGTCCTCCGCACGGCGATAACGGCACTTCAGACGATTCGCCTGATACGTGTCGAAATTCGACGTACTGGATACTTCCAGCCAGCGGTGCTGTGCTTCGCTATAGACCTCAAAATCATAGCAGAGAGCCGCCGTGAAACTCATATCACCACCCGAGAGGCGGAGGATACGGTAAGGCAACTCCAGTTTCTGCAACAGACCTTCCACGTGGTCCAACATCTCTTTATGCGAAGCATCCGAGTGCTCCGGCGTGTCTATACGTACGATCTCGATCTTCGAGAACTCATGGAGACGGTTCAGACCGCGTACATCCTTGCCGTACGAACCGGCCTCGCGACGGAAACACTCCGTATAGGCGCAGTTCTTGATAGGCAGTTGTGCCTCGTCGATGATGACATCGCGATAGAGATTCGTCACCGGCACTTCAGCCGTCGGGATGAGATAGAGGTCGTCCACTTCGCAGTGGTACATCTGACCTTCCTTATCGGGCAGCTGACCCGTTCCGTAACCGGAAGCGGCGTTGACTACCGTCGGCGGCATGATCTCCGTATAACCGGCTTTGTTGGCTTCCGCGAGGAAGAAATTGATGAGGGCACGTTGCAGACGCGCACCTTGACCGATATACACGGGGAATCCGGCACCTGATATCTTCACACCCAGGTCAAAATCGATGAGGTTGTATTTCTTGGCGAGTTCCCAGTGCGGCAGTTTGGCTTCGTCGTTATTCACTTCGCCTACCCATGTGCCGACGGTGTCACCACCGTGGTGGGGTACGTTGGATTTAACGACGAGGTTATCTTCCGCAGCAGCACCTTCTGGCACGATGTCGTACGGCACGTTGGGGATAGTGAGCAGCAGTTTGGTCTGCGCCTCTTCGGCTGCCGCCATCTTCTCGTCAAACTCAGCTATCTGCGCTTTGAGAGCTCCGGTCTGCGCCTTGGCGGCCTCCGCCTCTTCGCGCTTACCTTGCGCCATCAACATACCAATGGACTTACTGATCTGATTCATCTGCGCAGCAGCGGCATCTTTGGCCTGCTGTGCACTCTTGCGCTCTCCATCGAGACGAAGCACTTCGTCAATTGCCTCTTGGGCGCCTGAGAAGTGCTTCTTTTGTAAACCGGCAATGACTTTCGCCTTGTCGTCGTAAATTTGTTTTAATGTTAACATACTTACGCTTGAGCTACCGGTTGGATGGAAACGTACGATTTGTTGTTACGGCGTTTGCGGAACGATACGATACCGTCGCAGAGCGCATACAACGTGTGGTCGGAACCGATACCCATGTTTTCACCCGGGTTGTGAACCGTACCGCGTTGACGTACGATGATGTTACCTGCCTTTGCGAATTGACCACCAAAGATCTTCACGCCAAGACGTTTGCTTTCTGATTCACGGCCGTTCTTTGAACTACCGACACCTTTCTTGTGAGCCATACTGGTTGTCCTTTCTTTTTAAGCAATAACAATTTCTTTAACTACTACGTTGGTCAAATCCTGACGGTGACCATTGAGTTTACGAAAACCTTTGCGACGTTTCTTGTGGAATACAAGGATTTTGTCACCGCGGCACTCGTTGTCGAGCACTTCGCAAACCACTTTTGCGCCCTTAACATAAGGAGCACCCACTTTTACTTTACCCTCGTTGTCCAGGAGCAGCACCTTGTCAAACTCAACGGTGGCACCCTTCTCGAGTTCGTTCATACGATTGATGAACAGTTTCTTGCCAGCTTCTACCTTAAACTGCTGGCCTTTCATTTCTACAATTGCGTACATTGACGATTGTTTTAATGTGTTAGGGCGGTGCGGCGTCCGCTATCCAAGCGGAACTTTTACGAGCCTTTCCGTATAATATAATTCTGCTTTCGCCGCAATCCGCGGCAAAAAAGCGTGCAAAATTACTACAAATATTTTACATGTGCAAATAATTCTGCAAAAAAATGTGTTTTTTTATGATTTTGCCAAATGAACTTGACTTACATCCGTTCCGGCATCTCAATTCCGAGCAACTCCATGGATGATTTCAGCACTTTCGCCACGTTCTTCGCCAACAGCAGACGCAATGCGCGTTTGGCAGCATCGGGTTCGTTCAAAATGCTCAGATCATGATAGAAAGAATTGAAATCGCAGGCCAGCGCATACGCATAGTTGCAAATCAAGGCCGGCGAGAAATCGTCACCTGCCGAACGAACGGTGTTCGGATACTCGCACAGACGCTGGATCAATCCTAATTCCTTGGAATCTAAAGACCTTAAGGTCTCTATAGTCTTTAAGGACTCTAAGGACTCTGCTTTGCGCAGCACACTTTGGATACGCGCATAGGTATATTGGATGAAAGGTCCGGTATTGCCGTTGAAATCAATCGACTCGGCAGGGTTGAACAGCATGTTCTTGCGCGGATCGACTTTCAAGATGAAGTATTTCAAAGCACCTAAGCCGACCTTACGTGCAATCTCATTGGCTTCGTCTTCGGTGATGCCTTGCAGCGTGTTCACTTTGTCCTTGGAGATCTCTTTGGCATCCTCCACCATCTTGTCCATCAGGTCATCCGCATCGACTACCGTACCTTCGCGGCTCTTCATCTTACCGTTCGGCAGTTCGACCATGCCGTAACTGAAATGCACAAGTTCCTTGCCAAAGGGGAATCCGAGGCGGTCCAAAAGGATAGAAAGCACTTTGAAATGGTACTCCTGCTCGTTACCCACCACATAGACCATCTTGTCAATCGGATAGTCCTGAAAACGCAGTTTGGCGGTACCGATATCCTGAGTCATATAAACGGACGTGCCGTCCGAACGGAGCAATAACTTCTCATCCAGTCCGTCTTTGGTCAAATCCGCCCATACAGAACCGTCTTCGCGGCGGTAGAACTGACCGGACGCCAGACCTTTCTCCACTTCCGACTTGCCCTCCAGATAGGTGTTCGACTCATAGTAAATCTTATCGAACGAAACGCCCATGCGCTGGTAAGTCTCGTCAAAACCGGCGTACACCCATTCGTTCATCTTCGCCCATAGTCCGCGCACTTCCGGATCATTCGCTTCCCATTTGCGGAGCATCTCCTGCGCCTCGAGCATCAACGGTGCCTCGCGTTTCGCGGTCTCCTCGTCCATGCCTTTCGCCATCAGTTCGGCTATCTGCGCCTTGTATTCCTTGTCAAAGCGCACGTAGTAATCGCCGATAAGGTGGTCACCTTTCTTGCCGCTCGATTCCGGCGTCTCGCCGTTACCGAACTTAAGCCATGCGAGCATCGACTTGCAGATATGAATACCGCGGTCGTTGACGATATTCGTCTTCACCACTTTCCATCCGTTCGCTTCCTGAATCTTCGCAATCGAATAGCCGAGAAGATTGTTACGCACATGACCAAGATGCAGCGGTTTGTTGGTGTTCGGCGAGCTGTACTCTACCATCATCAACGGTTGTTCGCCATTCGCCTTCCGCCGTTCACCTTTACCATAGTGGGCATCGGCATCGATGGCCTCCAGTTGCTTTACCCAGAAAACATCGTCAATAACCAGGTTCAAGAAACCTTGCACAGCATTGAATCGGGCAATCAGTCCTTCGCCATTCGCCGTTAACCAGTCGCCAATTTCTGCAGCTACCTGTGCCGGCGCTTTACGTGCCATCTTCACAAACGGGAACACCACCAGCGTGATGTTTCCCTCAAACTCCGGACGCGTCTTTTGCAACTGTATCTGCGCATCCGCAGCGTCTATATCGTACAAGGCCTTCACAGCCTGTTTTACCAATGAGTTTAGTTTCTCTTCTAACGAATTCATTTCTTTCAACTTTCAACTATAAAACTTCTCTCAACTCTCAAAATTTGACTTTGTCAAATAATCGTGCCCTTTAAGGCTAAGAACTTTAAACTCTCAACTATATCTTCGGATATTTTCTAAACCAGGAAGAGATTTTCAGCCGAACCACTCCCAGCAAGGCTTCGCTGAAGATACCTCCGCTCATCTTACTCGTGCCCAACACACGGTTGACAAACACAATCGGCACCTCGATGATCTTCGCGCCGCATTTGGAAGCCGTGAACTTCATCTCAATCTGGAAAGCGTACCCCTTGAAGCGGATTTTGTCCAACTCTATCGTCTCTAACAGATGGCGTTTGTAGCAAACAAAACCGGCGGTAGTGTCATGAATATCAACGCCCAAAACGGTCCGTACATACTTGCTCGCGAAATAACTCATCAGCACACGCCCCATGGGCCAGTTCACCACGTTGACTCCTGTCACGTACCGGCTTCCGATAGCCAGGTCCGCACCCTGGTTGGCACAGGCGTCATAGAGTTTGAGGAGGTCCTGCGGGTTGTGACTGAAGTCCGCATCCATCTCGAAGATATAATTCGCTCCGTGCTCGATGGCCCACTGGAAACCGCGGATATAGGCCGTTCCCAAACCCAGTTTGCCGGAACGCTCTACCAGATGCAGACGACCGTTAAACTTGCCGGCCATCAGACCCTTCACGATGTCCGCGGTGCCGTCCGGTGAACCGTCATCGATCACCAGCACTTCGAATTCAATCGGCAGATTCATCACAGCCGTGATAATCGCCTCGATGTTCTCTTTCTCGTTGTAAGTGGGAATAATTACTAACCGTTCCATATCTTTAGCTTTCAACAATCATCTTGTCATTGAGCTCATACGTCGGACTCGGCGTCGTGCGCTCCAAGGCTTTCAGGAAGATCTCCTGACCGGGAATGATATCGATCTCCTCCAGATACGAAGCCACCGTATCAAACGCCACCTGCGGGTCGTTGTTCTCCAGCGACAGATGGCACAGCCACACGTTGCGCAAATCCGGATGCCAGTTGCGTTCCAGTAACTCACCGCATACATCATTACTCTGGTGACCCTGCGGACTCAAAATACGCTCTTTCAGATAGGTCGGATAAGGACCGTTCAGCAGCATATGCTCGTCATGGTTCGCTTCAATCACCAGATGATTAGCAGTGCGGATATAGGCCTCCATCTCTTCATTCGTACTGCCGCAATCCGTCATCAGCACAAACCGTTGGTCCTGATAATCAATGCAATAACCCAGACAATCCGTCGAGTCGTGCTCAATGCCGAACGTATTGATCCGCATTCCGAACAACTCCCATTCTTCGCCTTTGTTGAAATAACGGCGACTCGTACGCAACTTCTCCCGTACACCGTAATTATGGTCGATACCTTCGTGAATCTCTGCCGTCGTATAGATCGGCAATTTGACACGTTCGCCCAATGTGCCTACGGCGCGGATATGGTCTGCATGGTCGTGGGTAATCAGTACCCCCATGATATTCTGGAAATCCAGACCCATCTCGCGCAGACATTTCTGTATCTGACGGGCTGAGATACCCGCATCTATCAGAACACCACGCTCACGAGTTCCCAGATAGTAACAGTTACCGCTACTACCGCTCGCAAAACACCTGAATATGAGCCCGTTTTCCTCCATATTAACAATTCAGCCCGCAAAATTACAAAAAAAAAATAACATATGCAAATAAATTCGCATTTTCAGCAAAAAAAATTTGCAAGTATGCAAAATTTTGTGTAACTTTGCGCTCAAATTTGCAAATCACTAACTCGTTCATTCGTTAATTCGTTAATTCGTTATGATCTTAATTGCTGACAGCGGAAGCACAAAAGTCCATTGGTGTCTGATTACGGCGAGCGGACAATGCTCGGATGTCTTTACGGATGGCATCAACCCCATGTTTCAAACCTGCGACGCGATGAAAAACAGCGTCTGTAACCAACTGTTGCCCAAGATCGCGCCCCTCTTATGGGCCGGCACACTCACCCATATCTTCTTCTACGGAGCAGGGTGCACGCCGGAGAAAAAAGTGTTTGTAAAGAAAGCCCTCGAGTCGGTATTCAAGAAAGCCGAAGTGCAGGTGGAGTCCGACATGGTGGGAGCCGCACGAGGATTACTCGGACACAACGCAGGCATAGCCTGTATCCTCGGAACGGGGTCCGGCAGTTGTTTCTACAACGGAGAGAATATCGAATGGAATGTGCCTTCGCTCGGTTACATCCTCGGCGATGAAGGAAGTGCCGCCGTGCTCGGAAAAAGGCTTGTAGGCGACCTGCTCAAGAATCAATTGGGCGATGATCTCAAAGAGGCGTTCTTCAAAGAGTACAACACCTCCATGGCCGATATCTTCGAGAATGTCTATCGGCAACCGTTCCCCAACCGTTTCCTCGCCAAACTGTCACGTTTCTGTGCCGACCATATCGACGACAAGCGTATCCACGACCTCGTCTATGACCATTTCATCCAGTTCATCCGCCGCAACCTCGTGCAGTACAAGGCTACTGCTCCGGTCGGCTTCGTCGGCTCTATCGCCTATTACTACCGCCCGGTGCTCGAAGAGGCAATGCGCGCAGAAGGACTGCCGCTCGGTACTATCCTGCAAGACCCCATCGAAGGGCTCAAAGAATACCATAAAGATGCAATAATTCCTACCACCGAATGATATCCACATTTTATTTACCGGGCAGAGTATGCTCGACCAAAGCGATTCGCGAGATCGCAGAAAAAGCCTCAGCGCCGTATACCATGATTTGTCTCAAACCCGACATCGAATGGGTTTATCTGGGACAGGAACGAATGATTCAAGTAATGGAAATGACCGGCGCCACCATGGTCTATGCCGACCATTTCCAAAAAATCACAAATGACAAATCACAAATCACAAATATCGAAGCCCCCGTCATCGATTACCAGATAGGCGCCCTGCGCGATGACTTCGATTTCGGAAGTGTCCTGTTGTGGGATACGAAGAAACTCAAAACCCTCGTCGCCCAAATGGATACCGACTACCAATTCGCCGGACTATACGACTTGCGCCTAAGAGCAAGCCAATTATCAACTATCAATTATCAACTATCAATTATTCACATTCCCGAGTACCTCTACTACGAAGTGGAAACCGACACCCGCAAGTCCGGAGAAAAACTCTTCGACTATGTCGATCCGCGCAACAGAACCGTGCAGATTGAAATGGAGCAATGTGTCACCGCCCACCTCAAACGTATCGGTGCCTACCTCCAACCCGGCGAGTATAAGGAGCTTCCCGTAACCAATAACCCCTGCCCCGTAACCGCGTCAGTCATTATTCCTTGTAGAAACCGCGCACGCACGATAGCGGACGCAGTACATAGCGCGCTCGCGCAGAAAGTGCGTGCCCCATACTCGTTCAACGTCATCGTCGTCGATGACAACTCTACCGACGGGACGAAAGAGAAGATTGCAGAAATCAGCCGTCAGCATTCTGACTTGATTGTCATTCACCAGGACAAGACCTGGCACGCGATAGGCGGTAACTGGAACGTTGCTATCCATGACCCGCGTTGCGGCAAGTATGCCATCCAACTCGACTCCGACGACACCTATTTCGACGAAACCACCGTCCAGAAATTCATCGATGCGTTTGAGTCTGGCAACTATGGCATGGTGATCGGAACATACCAGTTGACGAACATGGCCGGAGAGACGCTACCTCCTGGCGTCATCGACCACCGCGAGTGGACAGACGACAACGGACGTAACAACGCCCTCCGCATCAACGGACTCGGAGCCCCGCGCGGGTTCTATGTGCCCCTGCTCCGTACCATCAACTACCCCACCACCAAGTACGGCGAAGACTATGCCGTCGGACTCCGTATCTCGCGCGACTACCCCATCGGACGTATCTATGACGTCGTCTATAACTGCCGCCGCTGGGAAGACAACTCCGATGCCAACTGTGACATCGTCGCCATGAACCGCAACAACTGGTACAAAGACCGTCTCCGCACTTGGGAACTAATCGCTCGAATGAACAGAATGAGATAGAACTCCCCACACGGCTTCACTAACCCGCCACAGGGTAAAAACGGAGCATTTACGGGGGAATCACGGAGGCAAACCATAAGACCACCCAACAATCACCCAAGGATCACCCAAGGATGAATGCCCGAAAATCGCAAAAAAGCGCCTTGTACTATATATATACTATGTATATATATACTTTTTGTTAAAAATAATGGAAATTCGTGTAGGTATATTAACTGCGCCGCATATTGAGTTTGAGCAGCGGGAACATACGTTCGTTCTTAAGAACGTACGTATCGGTATTGGGTTTCATTGGGACCGACATGAAGACCAGGAGTTTGCCGGCACATTGGAGATTCGCGACAATGCAGACGGCACGCAAACCGCCATCAACACCATCGACCTCGAAGATTATCTCTGCTCCGTCATCTCATCAGAGATGAACGCTAACAGCCCCATGGAACTGCTCAAAGCCCACGCTGTTATAAGTCGCTCTTGGGCCATTCGCGCCATGCAAAAACCGAATCACGAAGGTTATCACGTCTGTGCAGATGACCATTGTCAGCGCTACGAGGGACTGCGCAGAATGAACGAACGTGCCGTAGAAGCCGTGCGTGCAACAGAAGGTCAAGTCCTCACCTACAACAAAGAGATCTGCGACTGCCGGTACTACAAGTGTTGCGGAGGACGCACGGAGATTTGGCGTACGTGTTGGGAAGATATCGATGTGCCCTACATCCAATCCGTAACCTGCGATTATTGCAAGAGTCCGTCGCCCAAAATCCTGCGACATGTGCTCAACGATTACGACCAGGAGACCAAAGATTTCCGGGATTGGGAAGTGACCTACACCCAAGAAGAACTCAGCGATATCATTCGTACCAAATCGGGTATAGACTTCGGTAATATTATTGACCTTATTCCCCTTCATCGCGGGGCTTCCGGTCGTATAGACAGCCTCAAGATTGTCGGCACCAAACATACAGAAATCATAGGCAAGGAGCTAAAGATCCGTCTCTGGCTCTCCCGTACTTGTCTCTATAGTTCCTGGTTTGACGTAAAAAAATCACAAATCACAAATCATAAATCACAAATCTCCAACCAGTTCACGCTGGTTGGACATGGTTGGGGTCACGGCGCAGGACTTTGTCAGATTGGCGCCGCTGTCATGGCGAGTGAAGGACACAAATACGAAGATATTTTAGCGTACTATTATGTCGGTTCAAGACTTAGCACTGCAGCGCTCTAAATACAAACATCTCTCCGACGGCGAATGGCGTTGGTTTCTCCAGCAAGTCGAAGGCCGTGAGCGGACAGCCGACAAACTGCCTACTTTCGCTGCCATCGAAGATTGGTGGTATCCCGTACGTCTCAGTTGCGAACAATGTTCCTCCGAACTTGCTGCACGCTATAAAGCAAGTCTGTGCTCTGTCAGTCCGCAGGACGGTCTGTCTTCTGTCAGGCACAGCCGGTCTTTACTTGACTTAACCGGCGGCTACGGAGTAGATACGTTCTTCTTAAGCGAAGCCTTCAACCACACCGACTACGTGGAGCAGAACGCCGAACTATGCCGCATAGCCGCTCACAACTTCTCCCTTCCCTTTAGGGAGGGGACGGGGGTAGGCTCTATCTCCATTCACAACACGACCGCCGAAGAGTTTCTTCAAACCGCAAGCCATTATGACCTTATCTTCCTCGATCCCGCTCGTCGGGACAGTCACGGCGGTAAGGTCTTTCGTCTCGAAGACTGCACGCCTAACGTAGTTGAACTCCTCCCGACCCTGCTCGCACACCTCACTCCAAACGGACGCCTTTTGCTCAAACTCTCCCCCATGCTTGATATAAGCCAAGCCGTAAAGAGTCTTTCAACGGTAAATTGGGATATTCATGTGGTCGCTATCAAGAACGAGGTCAAAGAAGTATTATTGTTGGGCGGAGGTTCGGGACAGATCACCGCCATCGATTTAGAAAAAAAGGACCAAGCTTTCCTGTTTACCCGCGAAGAAGAGTCGCAAGCCGTTTCCCTTCCCTATAGGGAGGGGTTAGGGGTAGGCTCCTTCCTTTATGAGCCAAACGCAGCCATCCTCAAAGCCGGTGCATACAAACTCATTGCACAACGTTTCGGACTGCATAAGCTGGACGTAAACACCCATTTATACACTTCCGACACGCTCATCGAAAACTACCCCGGACGTGTTTGGCAAATCACAGGACAAATGACAAATGGCAAATGTTCTATCTCAAACGCAAATGTCATCGTGCGCAACTATCCCCTGACGGCGGAGCAACTGAAAAAGAAACTCAAACTCAAAGACGGAGGAAACAGGTACATAATCGGCTG
The DNA here is from genome assembly GCA_017478035.1 of Paludibacteraceae bacterium. Taxonomy (GTDB): domain Bacteria; phylum Bacteroidota; class Bacteroidia; order Bacteroidales; family Paludibacteraceae; genus Colicola. The sequence goes on from JAFVHA010000079.1 coordinate 12,926, forward strand.
CCGGATTAACGGCAAACCCACCATTCTCACAGCCGAACGAAAAAATATATAAGAAAAATTTGTCCTATCCAAAATTTTTTCGTACCTTTGCAGCGCAAAAGTTTTTAATACAAAATACAAACATATGAAGAAATTATTTTTCATAGCATTGGCAGCGGTAGTGCTGGCCATGCCGAGTATGGCGCAAGATGAAGACTGGCGCTGGTCACAAACCATTCAGAGGAGTCCGATGGGCTACATGATTCCCGCAACGTTTCCCGACGTGAAGGCTCTTCGTACGCCGCAGAGTATTGCGGAGGTGGCTGCATCCATGCCGGCATTCCCGACCTTGGATAATATCTATTGTCCGGAAGTCAAAGACAAAGCCGTCCGCGCAACATATATGCCGTTCATAAAATCCTTGGACGCTGCTTTGCTGCTGAATAGCCAACGTTCTTTACAGACGGATAATCAGATCAAAGCGGCAGGCAGCAAACAGCAGAAAGTCAACCAGAAAGCGATGGCGCAGTATAACGCCAACGTCAACGCCGGTTTGATGCCTTCGCAGCAAGAGATGATGCAAATGATGATGAGCGGCGAAATCAATCCCGATTGGCCGGAAGAGAAAATCATGGACGCCATGGCCGGTAAGTTCGCTTCCAAATGGGGCGTGTCCAAACAGGAGTATATTAAGATCATCAACATGGCGCAGAAGAACGAGAAACAGGCTGCCGCTTATCTCCAAAGCAACCATCCTGACCTCTACAAGCGTCTCTATGCCGTCAACTCTCCTTACGGCGATGAGAACGTGCATCCCGATGATCCGCGTGATGAACGTTTCGGACAAATAGGCGACGAACTCTCCGACCTGCAAAATCAGCTGAATGAAGTCCTTGGCGTTTATTCGGGCACGGACGCGGCTGATGCCAGAAAATTCGCTGCTCTCCGCGATAAGATGGAGGCCGATTGGAAAACCTGCTCCGAAGCCAAACAGATTGATGCACTCGCGCAGGCCCTCGAAAAACGGGTAGATGCATGGTATCCGACTATTGCAGGTAAGGGTGACATTCCTTATCCCGCATGGTGGACCGCCGAGCGCAAGAAAATGAACGGCCTCGTGGACCAATGGAACAAACGCTGGGGTGCTCAATGGATTAAGATAGCGCAAGATGGCGATGCCAAACTTCGCCCGATTATGAAACGTGCTGCAGAACTCGAAGCAGAGAATGAGAGCTTAGGCAAACAGGGCGATCAGGACAACTTCACGTACCTGATGAATAAGAAGTTATTGTGCGCTATTTTTGCCTATCTGCCGCAAGTTGTCCAGCCCCTTAGCGATGCTTTCGAATTCCCCTGCCTCGAGCACGTCGAAGAAACCGGACATATCATCATCGAGAAATAAATCCTGACACCCATAAAAACAAAAATGAGCCTAACTAAGAGGCTCATTTTTGTTTTGGGTGGAATGTGGGGCTCGAACCCACGACCCAGTGAACCAGGAAGCCCAAAATGTAACTTGTTGATTTAGAACGATTTATAAATTCAGTTTATTATCATCTTAGGCCATTTTGGGCCCCTATTGGCTGTATTTTGGGCGTATAGGTCATTTCGTAGGCTAGAATCGTTGTAACGTAAACAATATTAATCAGTTACAAGGCTCAAGCTAGCTTGAGCGCAAAAATGGCAAACGAAAATGCTCAATAGGTCAAAACGTAGGCTGAAATTTGCACA
>JAFVHA010000080.1 GCA_017478035.1 Paludibacteraceae bacterium
ACACAATTTGATACGAATGTGGCGGTGCTCAAACTCTTCCCGGGCATTCAGCCTTCCGTTGTGCGCGCGCTGCTGCGTACGCGCGGTTTAAAAGGAGTAGTGTTGGAAACGTTCGGCGCCGGTAATGCACCGTCCGACCGGTGGTTGTACAAAGAACTCAAAGCCGCTGTGGACAAGGGTATTATCATTGTCAACAAGACCCAATGCAACACCGGTTCGGTCGAGATGGGACTGTACGCGGTGTCGCTTAACCTGATGAAAGCCGGCGTCCTTTCGGGCTATGATATCACCACCGAAGCGCTGCTGACGAAAATGATGTTACTGCTCGGTGAAGCACCAGACCGCGCCAAAGAACTGTTGGGCAAGGATATTTGCGGCGAAATGACAGTGGATTAATGATTTAATGATGGAATGATTTAATGATTTAACGATATGAAAAATTTAGAACCTAAAGGTTTGTGGGAGAGTTTCTACAGCCTTACACAAATCCCGCGTCCGAGCGGCAAGCGCAAAGAGATTGCGGACTTCTTGGTAAACTACGGTAAGAGTCTTGGTCTGGAAACCCTTCAGGACGAGATCGGAAATGTACTCATTCGCAAGCCGGCGAGTGCAGGATACGAGAACCATCCGGGTGTGATCCTGCAAGGACACATGGACATGGTGCCGCAGAAGAACAGCGACCGTGTCTTCGACTTTGAGAAAGACCCTATCGAGGCGTACGTGGAAGATAACGGCGAATGGGTGACGGCGAACGGTACGACGCTGGGTGCAGACAACGGTATCGGTGTGGCGGCGGCTATGGCGATTCTTGCAGACAAGAATGTGGTTCATCCGCCGCTGGAGGCTTTCTTTACCATCGACGAAGAGACCGGAATGTACGGCGCCAACGACCTCAAGAGCGGTTGGCTCAAAGGCAAATACCTTCTGAACCTCGACTCCGAGACCGAAGGCGAGTTGTATGTAGGCTGCGCCGGAGGTATTGACGCGGAGGCTACGTTCGACTACCAACCGGTGGAGACCGAAGAGGGCGACATCGCGTTGAAAGTGAGTGTCAAGGGTTGCAAAGGCGGTCACTCGGGTTGCGATATTCATCTGCAGCGTGCGAATGCCATCAAGTTGCTGTTCCGTTTCCTCAAAGAAGCGGTAGCTAATTTCGAAGCGCGTCTGGCGTGCGTGGAAGGCGGCAACATGCGCAACTCCATTCCGCGTGAGGCATCGGCTATTATCACCATTCCGGAGGAGAGTTATCAGGATGTGCAGGATCTTGTGGATCGTTACGAAGACCTCTGGTTGCGCGAGTACGACGGCGTAGAGACCGACCTGACGTTCAAAGCCGAAGAGGTGGAGTGTCCGAAAACCGAGATGCCGGAAGATGTACAGGACTTCCTGATTCACGCCATCACCCTCTGTCCGCACGGTGTTTACCGCGTCATTCCCGAGATGCCGGACATCGTAGAGACGAGTAACAATATCGCGATTATCGAAACCAAGGACAATCAAGTGAGGATCATCTGCCTCGCACGTTCGAGCGTGGAGAGCCGCAAAGAGGAATTGGCTTCGGTTATTCAGTCGGCCTTCTCGCTGGCGGGTGCCAAGGTCGAGTTCTCGGGCGCTTACCCGGGTTGGAAACCCAATTTCAAGAGCGGTCTGCTGAAGACGATGAAGGACGTGTATGTGAAGGAGTTCGGCAACAAACCGCGTATCGTGACCATCCACGCCGGTCTTGAGTGCGGTATCATCGGCAGCAAGTACGCAGGCATGGAGATGATATCTTTCGGTCCGACGATCGAGCACCCGCATAGTCCCGACGAGCGCGTGAACATCGCTACGGTACAGAAATTCTACCATTATATATTGGCCGCTTTGAAAGCGATCTAAGAATACAGAGTACAGAATACAGAATACAGACAAAAGACATGAAACACCTTAGAATGATTTTTGCAGCCTTGGTCTGCATGGTGGCGGGAAGCATTTATGCGACTTGTACGCCGGTGACGGCATCCTATCTGACGGCTACGTCCGGAGGCTTGTCGCCGATGACGACCGACGACGACGTCGTATGGACGTGGTACTCCAGTTATTCCTGCGGTTACGGAACAGCCTATAACAAAGGTCTGGCAACCGGATATACCGCGCATCTTTTCACACCTGAATTCGATTTCAGCGATGCAGAGAGCGTTTCGATATCGTTCAGCCATGCGCATAAGTTCGGAAGTGCCGACAACCTGCAAACGGATTTTACGCTGTGGGTAACGGCAGACTACAAAGGCAGTTTCGCTGCATCGACTTGGCAGCAACTGACGATTCCTACGTATGGATCCAATAACGACTGGAAATATGTGACGGCGACTATTGACGTGCCGAAGTCCTGTCTGGGCAGCAAGACCGTGTTCGCGTTCCAGTACCATAACGGTTCGCCTACCGGCACATGGCAGGTGAAGAATGTGAATATCTCTTCCACCTGTTCCGGCGGCGTCATCGCTTCGCCTGTTCCCCTGCCCGAAGTAGGAGACGGTCGTCTGCGCGTGTACTCGCAGAACCTGCGAAATTATTATTTCCATTACGATAACTACGAGAGCGACCGTGCCAACTATGACCATGCTGCGTTTGCCAAGAAAACGCGTCAGATAGTGGATGCGCTGATGATGACGCAAGCGGATATCTTCGCTTTCTGCGAGATCGAGGCGCAACCCGAAGTGCTGGTTCAACTGGCGGACTCGATGAACAAACGTGTGGAAGGAAATCCGTTTGTCGCGGCTTCGCCTAATGTGGCCAACGAGGAATGGAACGCCCAATACGACAACAACCTCAAGTCGGGCTTTATCTATAATTCGCAAACGGTCAAGCCCTATGGTTCTAATCTTCCGGCAGCGACCGCTAATTACTACAAGAACACGCAGCGTATCCAAGCATTCGAAGAGTTGGCTACAAAGGAGCGTTTCACGCTTGCCATGAACCATTTTAAGGCGAAGGACTCTTCGGATGACGCAGGAAACAGCAACCGCGAGAAGA
>JAFVHA010000034.1 GCA_017478035.1 Paludibacteraceae bacterium
CAGATTGCACACCTGTTACGCACCCGTGCGCCGGTCGCCGCCAGGAAAAGCAAGCTTCTCCCGCGCTGCCCCTCGACTTGCATGTGTTAGGCCTGTCGCTAGCGTTCATCCTGAGCCAGGATCAAACTCTTCGTTGTAAAAGAAATTTATAAGATAGCTCAGAATAATCGAATTTATCAAGTGTAGAAATTTTTCGGGAACCTAGTCGCGGGCATCACCCTCGTATATGTACCTAAACTACGTTCAGGTAGTAAATACTCGTGTGTGCTCCGCTCTCCCCACTGCAAACAGCCTTGCGGCTTCGGTTTACATTGGGGACCCCATTTAAGGGGTATTCAGTTCTTGTACTACACTAATTGTATCAATCTTTCAATTTGTTTTCTTTGAGTTTGGCGCAAAAAAATTAGGTCCTCAATCGAGAATCTGAATTTTAATGTCCGGGCCTCCGGTAGAAAATCGAAACTCACTTGTTTCTCAAAAGCGAGTGCAAAGGTACAACAAATTTTTGATATGACCAAATATTTTTGCAAAAAAAATACAAAAAAAATGCATTTTTTTCGTAAGTGCTTGATTATCAGCATACATTATTTTTACTTTTTTTAGGGATTTCCGGGGGGTTATGCTGTAAAACATAAAAATGAGTTGGTTGGCACGTGTGCGTGTATGCGATACGCGTATATAAGGAACGGGCGCGCGCGTGAAAGAAAAGCGTCCGCGAACGGACGCTTTTGATGAGAGGGGAGGTACGTTAGACGGTAGCCTCAATACTCCAGACGAAGGCACGGACACCGACTTCTTCATTACGAAGATCGAGTTTTTTGACCGACTCAAGGAGCGGTGCCACTTGTTCATCTTCGACAACGGTAATCACACAGGAGTTCATTTCAGGCCAAGCGTGGGTGCCGCGACGGGGTTCGCCGCCGTTCGTTCCGCGTCCTTGTACCTGTTCAAAGAACGTGAAGCCGCGGATTCCTAACACGTCCAACATATATTCGACACGACCTGTATTGGCCTGGTTAAATACAATCATTACGCTTTTCATAAGCTTTCTACTTTTGACTTTCGACTTTCGACTCTTTTACTTTAATATTCATGAAGATGAATTTCTTGCGGAGGGCTTCCTGTTTGTCTCGGTCGCCGTGACGGGACATAACGCCGTAGAGGACAGGCACGACATACAAGGTCAGGAAGGTCGAGACGGTCAGACCGCCGATGACGACGATACCTAACGGTTGCCACATCTCGGCACCTTCACCGGACGACACCGCCATCGGGATCATACCGAGGATGGTAGTGAACGCCGTCATGAGCACCGGACGGATACGGCTCCGTCCGGACATCTGGATAGCCTGATTAAGCTCGTATCCACGCTCACGCATGAGGTTGATATAGTCCACGAGCACGATACCGTTCTTGACGACGATACCCACCAGAAGCACCAGACCGAGCGCACCGATCATATCAAGGCTTCGTCCCGTGAGCCAAAGGGCGATAATGACACCCGAGAGGGCAAACGGAATCGTGAACATGATGATCGCCGGCATACGGAGGGACTCGAACTGCGAGGCCATGACGATATACACAAGCATGATAATCATCAGACCGAGAAGGATCATGTCGTGGAACGTGTCCTGCTGGGTCTCGACATTACCGCCGATATGGGTAGAATAGCCTACAGGCAGATCCAGTTGCGGCACCACCTCTGAAGTGATCGCATTAGCCAGTTCTCCTAACGTCGTGTTGTACGGCGTAGCCTTGACGGTGACGATACGCTGACGCGCCTTACGCTCGATGGTAGGCGGTGCCCAGTACTCACCGACGGAAGCTACTTCAGTCAGTTTGACGGACTTGCCGGTAGCGGTAGGTATAGAGAGATTGAGTATATCCGAGATGGAGTTGCGGTCCTCCTCCTCGAGACGCACGACGATATCGTACTCCGAGCCGTCATCCTTGAGGTAACCGCAGGACATACCTGCTACGCGGTTACGGAGGTAGGTGGAGATAGTAGCCGAGGAGAGCCCCAGACGGGAGGCTTTCTCCTTATCGACGGTGATCTTGATATCCGGACGGTCGTCCTCACGGCTGATATTCACGTCGCGGGCACCGGGCAGTTGGGAGATCAACTGACGGCACTGCTCCGCCAACTGGGAGGTCTTATCGAAATCATAACCGTAGATCTCCAGATCGACCGTATTGCCGTTACCACCGGGGCCGCCGGAGGAGACGACGCACTGGTACTCGTTGATCTCCGGATAGGATGCCATCTCCTGACGGAGAATCTCTGCGATGGTCCATATATCGCGGTCGCGCTCCCATTTCTTAGGCAGACGGATGGTCATCTGGATCTTGTTGTTCATCGTGGACGAGAAGAGCGCCGCGATGGTAGCATCGTCGTTGGAACCGGCGGAGGTGTTGATCAGCTGGATCTCCGGAACGAGTTCCACAAACCGTGCCTCCAGATGACGTGCGGTCTTGAGGGTCTCCTCAATACGCGTACCGCGCTGCAGTTTGACGGTCACGGAGAGACGGCCGTTATCCTGTTGTTGCATAAAGTCCGTACCGATCTTCCCCATGAACGCAGGAGTGAGCGAGAGGCAGAAGAAAGCCAGAAGGATAAGGAAGGTGACGAATTTATGATTGAGGCACCATCCTAACGACCTCGCGTAATACTCATCGATGACGTCCAGCGCACGAACGACGGTACGCTCGTACCAGCCCTTCTTACCCGCCTCATCGTCGATGAGGTTGCCGTTTTCATCCACGTGCACTTTCTTCGCCTTGAGCAGCTTGGAACAGAGCATCGGGGTGAGGGAGATAGCCACGAGCGTCGAGGTACAGCAAACGACGGTGACGATCCATCCTAACTCATGGAACATGATACCCGCCATACCGTTCAGCATGGTCAACGGCACGAACACCGCCACGAGCACGAGGGTCGTCGCGATGACGGATACCCATACCTCGTTGGTAGCGTAGATAGACGCCTCATGCGGATCCTCGCCGCGCTCCACGTGACGGGTGATATTCTCCAGGACGACAATCGCGTCGTCCACCACCATACCGATCGCGATAGTCAGTGAACAAAGCGAGATGATATTGAGGCTCGAATCCGCCAAACCGAGGTAGATAAACGCCACGATCAGGGCGATAGGAATAGTAATACCAATGATGATGGTAGCACGCCATTTGCCGAGGAAGAAGAGGACGACGAGCACGACGAAGAGGAGGGCGTAAAGCACCGACTCTTCGAGGGAGTTGATGGAGTTCTGGATATTCTCCGAGGAGTCGTAGATCTTCTCTATCTTCACATCCGTAGGCAGCTGTTTCTGTATCTTCGCCAGTTCGGCACGCACGTCGCGGCAGACCTGCACGGTGTTGGCTCCTGTCTGCTTGGCGATGATCAGACGCACCGCCTCACGGCCGTTGGTCTTCTCGTCCAGCGAGAGGTCCTTGATAGTATCCTTGACCGTCGCTATATCGCGGATGAAGACCTGCTGACCTTGCGGCGACATGGCAACCATCAGGTTCTCGATCTCCGAGGACTCGATATACTCGCTCCGCACCTGCATCTGGTATTGCTCCTGCGGCATCTTGATCGTACCCGACGAGAGGTTGAGGTTATTCGCCGTAACGACTTGACCCACCTGCTCCAGGGTAATACCGTAGGCATCGAGTTTCTCCTGGTCGATATTGACATAGACATAGCGATCCGGCGCACCCGAGAGGGAGATATTTCCGATACCGTCAATATGGTTCAACTGCGGCACCACCTCGTCGTTGAGGATCTTATCCAAACCCGCATACGTCTCATCCGCCGTGATGGAGTACTGGCAGATAGGCATCGAACTCGTGGAGAGTTTGAAGATCACCGGCTTGGCGCAGTTGTCCGGCAGGTTGTTCGCCGCCATATCGACGAACGAACGGACGTCGTTGACGGCTTCGTCCATGTTTTCCCCCCACTCCAGTTCCAGCGTCACCACGGAGATATTATCCTTGGACTGCGAAGTGATATGTTTGAGGTGATCGACGGAGGTCAAGGCATTCTCCATGATCTTCGTCACGTTGGTCTCCATCTCGCTCGCCGATGCGCCCGGATAGGTGGTCATGACCGTGATATACGGCGGATCCATCTCCGGGAACTGGTCTATCGGCAGTTTCAGGAAACTGTATATACCGATCACGATCACCGCCACAAAGATCAGGGCGGTCGTTACCGGTTTTTCGATTGCTGATTTATATATAGCCATTCGCTGCTGGCTATCCTCGTACATGTACTAAAAATACTTTTTAGTAGTAAGTACTCGGATGCCCTCGCTCTTCGGTCGGACTCACGAAGTCCTCCCGAGGGGAGAGCCCTCTTAGCCAGAAAAGAGGTTTTTAATCCTTAACTACATTGACTTTGACGCCATCGACGAGTTTGTGCTGGCCGGTAGTGACGACCTCTACGCCGGGAACGATCTCCGGGGCGATGATCTCTATATCCTGGTCAAAACGCTGACCGAGGGTGACGGCTACGCGTTTGGCGCGTCCGTTCTCCACGACGAACACATAACGGTCATTCGCGCCGACGAGTTTCTCCACCGCCTGATAAGGGATGATGAGGGCGTTCGCTTTGCCCAGACCGATGGTCGTCGTCACGTACATACCCGGACGCAAGAGATTCCTGGAGTTCGGGATGACGATCTTGCACTGGAAGGTATGGGACGAGGGATCCACGGTCGGATAGACCACCTCTACCGTCGCCGGGAAAGTCTGACCCGGATAGATCTCCGTCGCGAGCGTCAGCTTCATGCCGGTTTTGAATAGCGGAAAATAGGTCTCCGGAATAGCAACGAGCGCTTTGAGGCGGTCCAGCTGGGTAAGAACGAGTATCGGCTGACCGCCGTAGAGTTCCCCGTCCTCGTAGTTCTTGGCGGAGATGACGCCTGCAAACGGCGCCTTGACGTAGGTGTTCTGCTCGAGGAAGTCCAGCTGCTCTTTGGTCGAGTTAAACTGAGTCGTGATCTGGTCGTACTGTTGCTGGGTAGCCGAACCGGTCTTGAGCAGCATCTCTATACGGTTCTTCTCGATAGTGAGGTTCGCCATGGAGATCTTTGTGGTCTTGTACTGGGTCTGATCCATGCGCACGAGGTCACTACCGGCGGATACGCGGTCACCTACCTCTCGGTATATATGCTCGATCTTTCCCGTCAGTGACGGGGCGACATTCTGAGTGAGGTAGCCTTGGAGGTTGGTAGAGACAGATATCTCACGCTCGATCTCACGGGGCTGGAGGACGGTGGTGCGGACTTGCTCTACGCGTTCCTCTTCCTGGGTTGCTGTTTCTTTGGACTTGCCGCACGCCATGAGGGTCAGGGCAGCAAGAGAGTAAATAAAAATCTTTTTCATTATAGTGTTGTTTTTCGTTATGACGTTATGACGACATGTCGAGATGTCGATTAATTATTCAGGAATTTCTCCAGTTCCACTTGTGCGTTGACGAGGCTGAGGACAGCCTGAATATAATTCGACTGGGCACTGATGAGATCATTGGAGGCGTTGGTCAGTTCCATGTTGGAGCTTGCGCCGTATTTATATTTGTTGGTTGCTGACGCGAAGACGCGCTGCGCCACATCGATATTCTCCTTTTCGTTGAGATAGGTCTCATAGGCATTGGTGAGATTGAAACAGAGCTGATGGTACTGAATCTCGAGGTTTTCCGTAGTCTCGGAGAGGGTGTTCTTGGCTTCTTCGAGTGCTATTTTCTTCTCGACGACACCCGCCGCGCGTTTACCGGAAGACCAGAGGGGCATTCTGACGCTGACCTGAATAACATTCGGCGGCGTCATACGCATACCACCTTCGCCGTAGTACTGCTGGTTGGTATAGTTATAGGCGAGCCCGAGCGTAGGTCCATACGCCCAGCCGGCCATGTGCACGTTCTTTTTCGCGAGGTCCACCTGCTTGGTGAGCAGTTGATAATTGAGGTTATTCTCGATGGCGAAGTTCTCTCCGAGGAGTGTTACTACGCGATCCGGCGAGAGGACGGCATCCAACTCCTCCGTCAATACCAGTTCGGTCTCTACGGGCACGTCCAAGAGCACTTTGAGGCTACTGGTGGCCAGTTCGATATTGCGTTTCTGGGCATTGATAGAGTTCTTGATAGTATTGACGCGTACGCGGATCTGGTCAGCGGCAGTCTGCTCGGCAGCACCGGCAGTAACGGCATTCTGCGTGATGGATTCCAGTTCCTGGATATTGATAAGGCTGGAGTCCAACAGATTGGAGATGCTTTGCAGGGCGAGTACCGACACATAACTGCCCATAACGCTTCCGCGCAGTTCCGACTCGGATTTCTCGAGCGAGAGTTTCTTCATGTCGATGGCGATATTATTGAGCAATACGCCGACAATCGCTTGTCCGCTGAGTCCGACGGAGGCAGTTACACCGAGTGCACCGACATTAGGCATGTTGATATTAAACGAGCCCATAGCGGTATTCATCGAGGCGCTATAGCCCAGATAATCGCTATAGGAATAGGATCCATCAACTTGCGGCAACATAGCAGCGATGGTCTGCCAACGAGCGGCGTAGGCCTCCTGAACAGCGAGAGATGCATTCCTCAGGCTGCGGTTCTGCTTGACGGCATAATCCTGCGCTTCGGAAAGACTGACGCTCAGCACTTTGGGTGCCGCGTCTTCCGCTTTCTTAGTGGCGCCGTGGGTAGCAGCCATCACATGGTCTTCGGCCATGATTGTGACGCTGATGACGAGCGCCGAGAAGATAAAAAAGATTTTTTTCATTATTCTGATAATTCTGATTATTCTGCGTATTCCGGGTTAGTTGGATTGGAAAAACTTGAGTCCTTCTTCGGAGAGGACACCTCTGACAAACACGTCCATCGCGGTGTGCGCCAGTTGATGCATATTATGATTATGCGCTTCTATCTCCTCAAAATCGCGAATGGCATCGTTATGGATCTTCGCAAAAAGGACTGCCGTTAATTCTATATTAAGGTTCGCGCGCACGAGGCCCTGCGCCACGCCGAGTTCGAGATAACGCATGATATAGGTTTTCTGGGTCTCAAAGCACTTGACCTGGAAATCGGCAAACTGGCGGGGATAATATTTCTTGAGGTCATAGACCAACTGCGGAACCCGACGTACATCGTTTTTCTCCGCTTCCTGATGTTTGATAAATTTCTTCACCAACTGGCGGAAGTCCCGCAGATCCAAGAGTTCCTGCATCTTGCCGGACATATAACTGATATTGGCTTGCAGCATCTGCTCAATGAGTTCATCCTTGGATTCGAAATAGACGTAGAAGGTCTTTTTGGACATGCCGAGTTCCCGACATATATCGTCGATAGAGACAGAGCGTATACCGAGGCGGAAGAAGAGTTCGCCGGCCGTCTTTATAATATGGTTTCGCTGATCGCTCAATTGATGATTGATGATTGATGATTGATGATTTTTCTCAAAACGGGCGCAAAGGTACTGCTTTTTTTTGATATATGCAAGAAAAATGGAAACTTTTTTCACTTTTATAGTTTCCTTGTAAACCAGACTTTACAAAAAGAGGGGCGCCGAAGCGTCCCTCTCAGTTATCGAAAGTAGAATCGATTAACGAACTCTTGTTCCTGATACATTGAAGATCTTGTTGTCACGGATGATATAGAGTACACCGTCCACCATGATCTTCTGTGCTTTTTCAGAAACCTCTACATTCTGGATTCCGGTATCCGGGTTCACGATCGCATGTCCTTTGACAACACGGATAACGCCGTTTACTTTCTCAATCTTACCGATGAGGAGTACATCGTCATGGAGTTTAGCACCCGGATCATCAATGAGTGCGTCGATAGCGCGGAACTCACCGGAGGTTGCTTCCTTATCGTCGCTCATGACGAAGGATTGGAGTTCATCCTCATAATCAGCAATGATAGAAGCCACGAAACCTCTGATTCCATAGTAGTCGGTAGAAGCACCTTCATCGAGCGCCTTACCAATCTCCAATGCCTTAGCCACGGTAAGTGTATCCAACTTCGGAGCGTCACCAACGAATACCTCTGCACCGGAATACATCTGGAGACCGTGCGAGTTATTGTCAAGGTGGCCGGTAACGATTACGAACGCACCCTTGACAGCTCTTGCAGCGTCAGCAGCCGCTACTTTAGCGCGGTAGCATTGGAAGTTGCTCTTAGAAGCAAACTGGTCATCGGAGATATAGAAGGACATATTGCCGTAACCTGCATCATACGGAGAAGAAATCTGAGCGATATAACCCTTCACAGCATAGAACTCCATACTCTGCGAGCCTTCCGGCAGTTTTTGCGTTTTCTCAACAGCTTCCGCTACGGTGATGGTATCGATAGAGAAGGTTCCTTGCTCAAGCACCTCAAACGGAACATTCGTACCATCGTTCTCAATCGTACCGTTGTAGTTCTTAATCTTGCATATGATCTTAATCTTGGCATCGAAACCAATTTCCTTCTTTGTATCGGGTTTTCCACGATATACATAGAATGCTTTCGTCTTATCGTTGGTTCTTTCGCCCTTCTTGTCGGTGATATAGAAGGTCTCGTTACCAAAGCTGGAGTATGCCTCATGGATAGCAGATACGTAACCGGTAATCTCATAGCGTTTCTCAGAAATGCCACTCAATTTGTTGCCAATCTCGAGAGCCTCAGCAACAGTAACAACCTCGGGAATATCGATCACACCCTTCTCTACTACGTTCACAGCAGGAGTACCATCTGTTTCAATAATAGGATCACCTGATTTGGGTTGATATTTCTTAATCTTGGTGGTTACATATACTCTAGCGTGGAGTCCCATTTCCTCCTCAGGAGTCGGTTTGCCATTATATACCTCAAATGCGCCATCCGCATTGCTTGCAGCTGCGCTTTCCTTGGAATCAGCCATCCAGAAGGTCTCAGTCTTCTTGTCAGCATCATAGTAGTTTACAATGTTGGATACATATCCTCCAATCACGTATTGTTTCTCAGATACCTTACCGCCCTCTAACGCAGCACCGATTTCGAGCGCTTTTGCAACGGTAATGGTATCCAGAGATGGCTCTTTGATGTCACGGTCGCCGGGAACCTCAATGAGGAACTCAACGGCAGGCTCAACAACCTCCAGGATCTTTGCATTGCCGTTCTTCGCGTCAATATATTTCTTGATGAAACCGAAAGCGCGAACCTTGTCACCCTCGAGAACCGGATAAGCCTTACCATCTTTCTTCGGGGAAGACAGATAAGCCTCGAATACAGAATCCTGTGCCTCAGCTTTGCCTTCATCGTACATGAAGAAGATCTGGTTGCCCTTCAATGCGTCGTAAGCCTGTACATGATTGGCGTAACCCTCGATGACATATTTCTTCTCTGAAGTAGCATTGTCATCCAGTTTGTCAGCCACCTCAATAGCCTGAGCTACGTTAATGGTATCATACTTGATAGAGGGGTCTTCTTTATATTTGCCGAGCATTGCCGCATAGTAACCTTTCTCTATCTCATAAACCTTATTAGCAGAATAGTACGAAAGTTTCTCTGCATATACCAAAACGGTATCACCGGATTGGATTTCATCTTTTGCAGCGATTAACGACGCCCACGGCTGGTTGTCTTTACCGGCAATATAATAAGCCTCAAGACTATCTTTCGCATTCTTCTCATCAGTCAGCCAGAGTACGATATTTCCCTTGAATTCAGCACTTCCGAAAATAAACGGATCACCTGCGGCAACACCTCTTACATAGTGCGGAGCTACGTCCTTATCGTCAATAAGTTGGCGCGCTTCAGAAACGGAAACGGTATCCAAAACCGAGAATTTCTTCTCTGCCACGCCACTTGTTTTGCCGTCTTTTTCTGCAATCGCTTTTACAACGGTTGTCGTTGTAATAACGAACGGAGCAGTATATTCATCAGACATAATGGTGGGCTCTGACTCGTCAAGCGTATAGTAGATTTTTGCGCCCTCTACAGCAGCTATAGAAACCTCAAGAGAGCCCGAGAAACTTACGTCTTCCGGAGAAATAATCGGCTTGCCGACAACAGAACCATCAAGCGTGTACTCAATCGTGATTTTGTTGAGTTGCAATTGGGTAGTAGCACCTTGAGTTTCGTTTTTGATTGCAAATTTAGGTGCATTAATTGCATACTTACCTTCTGCTTCAGCAACAGTCACTGTGTCCGTTCCATTAATAGCCTTCAAGGAGAACGTAGCATTTTGCTTAATATCCAATACAATGGATTGGATAGAGCCACCGTTTATGCCTACTTCCAAAACGTTTCCGTCACCAGAGTTTTTCTCTGTGTAAAGACGAATAGAACCATCCTTGTTCAGACCGATGTTGTTGGTAGCAGCACCCTGCAGCGCAGTTACGACGAAGTAGGAATCATCCAAACCGACCGTAACGGCATTGTTCTCATCAGCCTTCATGTTTGTCGTTACACCGGCAGTATATTGCATTACTGCGGTTTCCGCAAACATACTACCTGCAAACAATGCGGCAGCGATGAATGTAAAAAACTTTTTCATGTTGATGAAATTTTAATGATTAAATGAATTAATTGGTTAATTTATATGTTGTATAACATAGTTTTCCACAGCACACTACTTTTCGCTGCAAAGGTACATCTTTTTTTTGACATGAGCAAATAAAAAACGATTTTTTTACAATTTTCTTCATTTTCTTGTCATTGTAGTAACTTCGGACTCCGCCTTGCTAATTATTCTCGGTCGGCTTGGTCTCCCCGACAGCCTTCCCTTTCGAAGCCAAAAGTCAATTGGCTTCTTCACCAGCCCGAAATTACGTTCGCACTCACGTGCAAACTACAATCTTTCCGGCGAGCAAAGCATACTTAAGCGAGCTTAAACTACTTTTTTCGCCGAAAATCTTGCAAGTTTGAAAAATTTGTAGTAATTTTGCGCCCAAATTTGATAACTATGGCACGATTACTGATTATAGACGACGAACGTGGTATTCGTAACACGTTGAAAGAAATCCTGGCAGACGAGGGGTATGAAGTGGAGACCGCCGAAAACGGAAAACAAGGTCTGGAGATGGCACAAGCGAAGGCGTATGACCTGATTTTCAGCGATATCAAGATGCCGGAGATGGATGGATTAGAAATGCTGAAAGCACTGAAGAATGGTGAGAATGATGAGAATGGTGACGCTACGCTTAATGGTGATTGTCCGGTGGTGATGATTACAGGGCACGGAGATGTGGAGACGGCCGTTCAGGCATTGAAAGCGGGTGCGTATGATTTTCTTTTGAAACCGCTGGACCTGAACCGCATTCTGATTACGACGAAGAACGCATTAGAGAGCAAGAGTCTGAAGCAGGAAACGAAACAGTTGCGCAAGAAAATCAGTGCAAAAGGTCCTCAGATGGTCGGCGAGAGTGCGGCAATCACACGTGTACGCGAGATAATAAATAAGGTAGCTCCGACCGAGGCGCGAGTACTGATCACAGGGCCGAACGGAACAGGAAAAGAAGTGGTGGCGCATATGATTCACGAGCAATCGGCACGTGCAAACGGTCCGATGGTAGAAGTGAACTGCGCTGCGATACCGAGTGAGTTGATAGAGAGCGAGTTATTCGGTCATATGAAGGGTTCGTTCACCGGGGCCGTGAAAGACCGGGCGGGTAAGTTCGAACAAGCAGACGGAGGTACGTTGTTTTTGGATGAGATAGGCGACATGAGTCTGGCGGCGCAGACGAAAGTGCTGCGGGCATTGCAGGAAAGCGAGATAACGAGGGTTGGTTCCGACAAGGCGATCAAAGTGAATGTGCGGGTGCTGGCGGCGACGAACAAGAATCTGGCAGAAGAGATCAAAGCCGGCAATTTCCGCGAGGACCTGTTCCACCGGCTCAATGTGATCCCCATTGCAGTACCGGCGCTGAATGACCGACTGGAAGATATTCCGCTGCTTGTGGATTATTTTACGGAACAGATTTGCAGCGAGCAGGGCATTGCGAAGAAGACGTTTGAGGCAAGTGCTATCAAGGCGTTGCAGGACAAAGAATGGACGGGAAACATACGGCAGTTACGCAATGTGGTCGAGCGGTTGATTATTCTCGCAGGGAACAAGATCACGAAAGAAGATGTGGAGATGTATGCGTGATGCACTAGTCTTCTAGTCTTCTAGCCAACTAGTTCCTTATGATCCTACAATCATTAAACATATTGAATTATCGCAATATACGCGAGGCGAGTTTGGAGTTTGGAGACAAACTCAACTGCTTTGTAGGCTTGAACGGACAGGGGAAGACGAATGTACTGGACGCTATTTATCTGCTGAGTTTTACGAAATCGGCCTACACGAGTCAGGACAGCCTGAATATCACGCACGGAGAGGAGATGGCGATGGTTCAGGGCATCTATAATGGTGGATTGATGAATGGTGACGCTACGCTTAATGGTGGAACGATGACTATCTCCTGCGGTCTCCGCAAAGGGGTGAAGAAACAGTTCAGGAAGGATAAGAAAGACTATCAGAGGTTGATAGATCATATCGGGTTGATTCCGCTGGTGATGATCAGTCCGAGTGACCAGCAGTTGATTGATGAAGGTTCGGATGAGAGACGGCGGTTTATGGATGTGGTTATCAGTCAGTTAGACCGCAAATATCTGGACTGTCTGACCAAATACAATGCGTTATTGAAGCAACGGAATTCGTTGTTGAAACAATATGCTGAAGGACCTTGTCCGGATGATTTGTTGGAGGTGCTGGAATGGCAGATGGTAGAGCCGGCAGAGTATATTTTTGAGAAAAGGACAAAGTTCTTCGAGGCCTTTGAACCGTATTTTGTGGAAGTGTACCGCAAAATAGCGGGTTCTGATCATTCTGATTGTTCCGATTATTCAGAAATCCCCTCTCTACGGTATGTCAGCCAGTTGCAGGACAGGGATTTGCGGGAA
>JAFVHA010000081.1 GCA_017478035.1 Paludibacteraceae bacterium
ATTCATATTAATCATTGCTCTTTGTTCGATGATTTTTATACCGGCAAAGGCACAGAGGGCACAGAACAGGCCGTACGTGGACGACAAACTGTTCCATTTCGGATTCCAGTTAGGAGTGAACTTCTCCTCTTTTGGCGTAACAGATAGCGAACTTCCTATCAAGCACCCTATCACCGGCGAGACCGAGATATATCATGCACGTGTAAGTTCTATCCTTCCCGGCTTTAACGTCGGTTTCATAGGTGATCTGAGGCTCTGTAAGTTCCTTAATCTCCGTTTCTGTCCCGGCATGCAGTTTAGCAGCCGTACTATTTCCTATAAGACGGAAAGCGGTCACAAAGTAGAAGGCACGCCGGGAAAGCGAGGGGCGAATATTGATGTACTGGCTATTCCTGTCTATATGCCTCTTTACCTTAAATGGTCTGCAGACCGTGAAGGCAACTACCGCCCGTATGTCATAGGAGGCGGCGGTGTGAGTTTCAATGTCAGCCGCGACAGGGAAAAACCTGTGCTTATGAATCTGATGGATTATTTCTGCGAGGTGGGTTTCGGCGTGGACCTGTACCTGAGATGGTTCAAGTTATGCCCCGAGATTACTTACCGTATCGGTTTTTCGAACCAACTCTACCCTTCATCCAACCGTATGGAGTTGGCGCCTCAAGACGCTTTTTATACAGACGCCATTTCCCGCCTTACCAATCATTGTGTCTGTCTAACTTTCAATTTCGAATAGGTGCGTAAGTTTTTCCTTATTATACTATGCGCGTGCACGCTTGCAGGTTGCCGAGAATATACGGTAAGCGATGACCCTTCTCTGGGTCTTACGTTCTCCTGCGATAAGTTGACTTTTGATACTGTCTTTACCGAGCAAGGCAGTGCTACCGCTCAGATCATGGTATATAACCGCAACAAGAATGCCGTGATGGTGGACCGCGTTTGGCTAAGTACCGGCAAAGCGTTTCGCGCAAACGTTGATGGCGAGGCGGATCTCAGTCGTCTGACCAACCTTCAGATTAACGGAGGAGACAGCGTATTCGTCTTTGTGCGGGCAGATATAGACCCTACCCATCAAGACACGCCCGTTATTTTCTCCGATCAACTCCATTTCCATTTGACAAATAATTCCACGCAGAGTATAGGTATTGAAGCGTACGGACAGGATGCCATTCGTATCGGCTCCCAAGGATGCGGCAGGACCCAAAAATCGAGCATGACCTTCACTGCCGATAAGCCGTACCTCATCTTTGATACTCTCATCGTTGAAAATTCACTAAAAATCAACGCGGGCGCACGTATATACATGCACTCCGGCGCATGTATATATGCTTTGGGGAACGTGTCAGCAAAAGGCACCAAAGACCAACCAATCATCATCCGCGGTGACCGTTTGGACCGACTCTTCGAACATGTCCCTTACCTCTACGCCGGAGGTAGTTGGAACGGTATCTATTTGCAAGCCGACAAGAAACAAACATACGAATTGGAATTCGTAGATATATTATCCGGCAACATCGGTCTATATTGTATGAGCACCTATAAAGGCACACTACCTTCCCTCATTATGAACGGCTGCCGGATACACAATCATACGCTTTACGGTCTTGTGCTACTGAATGTCAATGCGCTGGTATCGAATACAGAGATTAGCAACTGCGCTTCTTACTGTGTCTATTGTTCCGGCGGCATCCATCGATTCTACCATACTACCGTAGCTTCGTATTTCGGAGCAACGGACATACGCATCCAATCGGCAGTCAAGGCGGAGACCTCTGCTGTCTTCATTGACAACCTAAGCAAAACCGAGAGCACCAAAACCTCTTTTTACAACTGTATCATTACCGGGTATCGTACTAACCAACTGGTTGTAGCAACGCCTTTTGATCAGTATTATACGGGGGAATTTATAGGCAATTATCTCAAGACCGACAGCCTGAAGATACCGAATGCTCATGATAACCGGTATTGGAAATCAAACGAGAAAAATCCAGTCTTCCACAACACCTATTACAAATACAAGGAATACGTCTATTATGATTTTCAGTTAGACAGTCTGAGTGCCGCTCGGCAGATAGCAGACAGTCTAAAAGCAGTCCCCTATCCTACCGACAGAAACGGTGTTTCCCGTGCCAATCTACCACATCCCGATGCCGGCTGCTACCAGTATGAATAAGATTTATGATTTCTGATTGAGAATTGAATCGCATAGCTACCATAGGATTTTTTGACGGTGTACACAAAGGTCACCGGTATCTGTTCAAACAATTGGACAGGCTTGCCGCAGAGCGGAACATGGAGCCTCTTATTGTCACGTTCGAAGAACATCCCCGGATGGTGCTCCAGGCTGACTATATCCCTCAGTTACTGAGTTCAACAGGAGAACGGAAGGCATTACTCAGCGCTTACGGCCGTGTATTGATGTTAGCATTCCAAGACATCCAATCGCTCACCGCAGAGCAGTTCATGCAGTTGTTATATACCCGCTACGGCGTCACTGTACTACTCATGGGATACGACCACCGGTTCGGTTCCGACCGAATGTCCCGGCCGCAGGATTATCGACGGATAGGTGAATCAATCGGCATCGAAGTGATCACCATCAACGAATTCGTAGAGGGGGAACTGCATGTTTCATCTACAGAGATTCGGTTGGCCTTGGAAAGCGGCAACATTGCCGTTGCTAATGAGCTCTTGGGACGCCCCTACTCCTTGCGAGGCACAGTAGTTCACGGTAAAGGTTTAGGACGTACCATCGGTTTTCCGACTGCAAACATCCAACCGCTTGACATACATACAATTATTCCGGGAGCCGGCGTATATGAAGTAGATGTACAAGGGGAAGGGGTACAAGCGAAGGGCATTTGCAATATAGACACCCGCCAAACCATTGAGGTGCATATTCCCTCGTTTCAGGGCGACCTATACGGCAACACTCTCAAAGTGCAATTCATCCGCTATTTACGAGACGAGAAGAAAATAAACGATTTAGATACGCTCCAACTCCAGATCAGTGAGGATTTGGCGTCTCTGAACATGAAACATTAAACCTCACTCTTCTTCGTAATATCCATGCTCGATACCGTATTGAAGTTCGGCATCCTGGATAAGTTGGATCTGCACTGAAGAAATCTTGCGTCCTTCTTCACGCACCGCTTCCAAGACGTAGTTCAGCTGCTCCGTTTCATCCACATCTCCATCCAAATACTCGGAATCTCCGGTCAGCGGATCTACTCGCAGCAGACCTGCTTCCTCCAGATAATCGTCCATCAAATCCAATACCAGCAAGATATCATCTTCCGTCAAGTTCCCACGATCCGTTTCAGGGATGGAATTGTAGATATATTGCACCAATTCCCGCTCATCCGGCTCCAAAAGAGCCATTTCTATACTATTATTTTCCATAAAAATTAAAAAATATTTGCAAAGGTAGTATTTTTTTTGTACTTTTGCAAAAAATTTTGAAGAAAAATGTCAGAATTCGTAAAAAGAACCATTAGCGGGACCATTTTTGTGGCATGTATCGTCACCTGTATCCTTTGGAGTCAATGGACAGTAAACGGTTTGGTTCTGCTCTTCAGTCTGCTGGCTGTAGATGAGTTTCACCGGCTCGTCAAATCGCATATTCTTCAGCGTATCTGCGCCGCGTTAGCGACTGTTGTATTATGGCTGATGTGCGTCTTCCAGTCGCTGCCTATGGTGCTTGCGTTTGCGGCTGTATACCTTCCGATTATCGTCATGAGTCTTCTTGACGAGATATGGAATCATACGGAAGACCCTCTTCGGGTATGGGGCAACATGCTGATTTCGCAGGCCATGATTGCCTTCCCGCTCTGCACCATGCTCTTTCTTTACGACCTTGACAAATGGCTTCTTCTGGCGCTCTTTGTCCTGATATGGGTCAACGACACCGGTGCCTACTGCGTAGGTTCACTCACGGCCAAAAGAGCCGGTGGCAATCATAAGATGACGCCCCATATCAGTCCCAAGAAAAGTTGGGAAGGCTTATGCGGCGGCATCGTGTTTACCCTTATCGCCGGCATCATTCTCTTCCAATTCGGGTGGTTTGATGCGGTGGATGCGAATGAATATTCGATTATATTTGCTATTCTATTCGCAATAACAGCAAGCCTGTTTGGTACAATGGGTGATCTTATGGAAAGCCTGTTCAAACGCTCGTTAGGAATCAAAGATTCCGGACATTTTATGCCCGGTCACGGAGGTGTTCTTGACCGATTTGACAGCATCTTATTGGCGGCGCCCATATTAACGTCATTGAGTTGGTTATGTTATTACCTTGTACCGCTGCTCTGAGTCGTCTGCCATTACGCATTCATTATTTCATCGCGGATTGGTTGCTGTACCCGCTTATCTACTATATAGTGAGGTATAGGAGACGTATGGTAAGGCATAACCTGCAGTTAGCTTTCCCCGACAAGACAGACAAGGAACGGCAACTCATCGCAAAGCGGTTCTACCGTCAGTTCTGTTATACTACCGTAGAGAATATATACGGATATAACTGCTCCGACGAGGAGATGAAACAGCGCGTTGTATTCGAACCCATGGATGAAGTGAACCGACTTATTGATACGGCAGGAGGAGGAATCTTCATGCTGGCTCATATGGGTAACTGGGAATGGATGGCGAGCGTGCAACAATGGGTTAGTCCGGGTGTGCTGGAAGTGAACGTATATCGTCAGCAACGCAGTCAGAGAATGGACAAACTGATGTTAGCGCTACGCGCGAAACGAGGCGGAGTATGCGTGGAGAAACAACGCATATTACGGGAGATGGTACGCTACCGGGCAGCCAAGCAACCCGTTACTATCGGTCTGATCAGCGACCAAAAACCACGCCCGGAAGTGACACGTACCTGGGTACAGTTCCTACACCAGGAAGTCGGTTTCCTTGACGGAGGGGAGGTTTTAGGCACGAAATTCGGTTATCCCGTCTTTTACGCGCATATCACGCGTGCGAAGCGAGGATATTACCATTGTGCTTTCAAGGTGTTGTCTGCAGATCCGAAGAATAGTTCCGAAGGAGAAATAACGACTGCTTATGCCAAAGCACTGGAAGCCAATATTATCGAACAACCGGAA
>JAFVHA010000035.1 GCA_017478035.1 Paludibacteraceae bacterium
AATCATCGGCGAGGAGGAAGCCTCCAGAATGCTGGAAAAGAAAGGTCTCAAAGTGGTGGAGCACAACTGGCGGATGGGACATCTGGAAGTGGATCTTATTGCAGAAAACAAGAAAGAGATTGTCTTTGTGGAAGTCAAAGCGCGTACCACCCTGTTTGGAGATATCCGGCCCGAGGAATACGTGGACGAAGCAAAGAAAAGACGCATGATTGCAGCCGGGAATGCCTATATGAAATACCGAAAGTCCGACAAATCCCTGAGATTTGACATCATCGGGATTGTTATGGATGCGGAAACGAAGGAAGTGACATACCGGAATCATATGGAGAACGCTTTCTCGCCGCAGATGAGGACCATCAGTTCCGGTAGTTACGGAGGGAGATGGATGTGGAGTCATCGAGGTAAAACGACACATAACACAGGCAGATAAGATGGATTTCAAATATGATGTGATAGTAGTAGGAGCCGGTCATGCAGGATGCGAGGCCGCGAGTGCGGCTGCCCGTATGGGCAGTAAGACACTGCTTATCACTATGGACATGAACAAGATAGCCCAAATGAGCTGCAACCCGGCAGTTGGAGGTATCGCTAAAGGGCAAATTGTACGCGAGATTGACGCACTTGGCGGACAGATGGGTATTGTAACAGACAGAAGTGCCATTCAATTCCGAATGCTTAATCTAAGCAAAGGTCCGGCCATGTGGAGTCCACGCAGCCAGAGTGACCGCAAACGCTTCATCGAAGAATGGGTGAACGTACTGAGCCACACAGACAATTTGTATTTATGGCAAGATATCGTAACCCGTCTTATTATCAAAGATAATAAGGTTTGCGGTGTAAAGACAATGTTAGGGATTGAGATGGAGGCACAAGCGGTAATACTGACCAACGGCACTTTTCTCAATGGTCTCATGCATTGCGGCAAGACGCAGATACCCGGCGGACGTACTTCCGAACCCGCCTCTCACGGTCTAACCGAGCAGTTAGTAGCATTGGGATTCAAGAGTGACCGGATGAAAACGGGAACCCCTGCACGCATTGATGCCCGATCTATTCATTTCGACCAGATGGTAAGGCAAGACGGAGACAATGACTGGCATCAATTCAGTTATTTGGATAGCGTACATAGAGGATTAAAACAGATGCCCTGCTGGATTACTTATACCAACACACAGACACACGAAGCGCTACGCTCAGGATTAAAAGATTCCCCCCTTTTCAACGGACAAATACAAAGCATTGGACCACGTTATTGTCCGAGCATCGAGACAAAGATTGTTACTTTCGCCGACAAAGAGGCACATCAATTATTCCTGGAGCCGGAAGGAGTGGATAGCAACGAGTACTATGTAAACGGATTCTCAAGCAGTCTTCCTTGGCAGATACAACTGGCAGGATTGAAGACGGTCAGAGGACTGGAAGATGTTGTACTATACAGACCGGGATATGCGATTGAATATGACTTCTTCGACCCCACCCAGCTGCATCACACATTAGAGACCAAACAGATTAAGAATCTGTTTTTCGCCGGACAGATCAACGGCACTACGGGATATGAGGAAGCTGCAGGACAAGGATTGGTAGCCGGAGTCAACGCACATGTCAATGTGCATGGAGGTGCACCGTTCACCATGGGCAGAGATGAGAGTTATATTGGTGTACTGATTGATGATTTAGTAAACAAGGGAGTGGACGAACCTTACCGGATGTTCACATCAAGAGCCGAATACAGGATTCTACTGCGCCAGGACAATGCAGACGAGCGTCTGACCGAACGGAGTTACAAGATGGGGTTGGCAGACAGAAACCGATTTGATTTACTGCAACTAAAAAAATCAAGATGCGCCGATTTTATCGGATTTTTACAGTCCACCACGGTACACAAGAGAGAGATTGACGGGTGGTTAGAGTCCATCGGAAGCAGTGCACTACATGAAGGATGCAAAATAAGCGATCTGGTTTTACGCCCTCAAGTAAGTATCAAAGCGCTGGCTGAAGTACTTCCCGAATTAAAAGGGAGAGTATCAGAATTATCCGATGAGATCATTGAGAGTTGCGAGATACAGATTAAGTACGCAGGGTATATCAAGCGCGAGCAAATGGAGGCTGCAAAATTACAACGCCTGGACCAGATACGCATTCCCGACAACTTCAATTACAACGATGTGCAGAGCCTCAGCACAGAAGCCCGACAGAAGTTAGGCAGGATACGACCCAAATCCATCGGAGAAGCACAACGCATACCCGGAGTCAGTCCTAATGACATCAGTGTATTGCTAGTGCTTATGGGAAGGTAGGGGGTTGTGATTGATGATTGATGATTGATGATTGGTGATTGATGATTGAATATTATTATTTTTAGTTTGCTTGCAAACTAATATTAAATGTTTCACGTGGAACAAACACTTACAGATATGACGGCAGAACAAGTAAAGGAGGCTATCCGAAATGTGCCTGACTTTCCGGTTAAAGGCATTCAGTTCAAGGACATCACTACAGCGCTGGCAAGACACGACTGCCTATGCTGGATGAAGGATGAGATTGTAAAGCGATTCAAGGGCTTGGGTATTACTCAGGTGGTAGGAATAGAATCGCGTGGTTTTATCATCGCTCCGGCTGTTGCTATGGAGATAGGCGCGGGATTTGTGCCAATTCGCAAGCATAACAAATTGCCGGCAGAGACTGTGTCGGTAACATATGAAAAGGAATATGGAGAAGATGTTATCCAGATTCACAAAGATGCACTCAATGAGAATGATGTGGTATTGATTCATGATGATATACTGGCTACAGGCGGTTCAATGGCAGCAGCAATAGAATTAGTGAAGAAATTGGGTGTAAAGAAGATATATGTCAATTGCATCATAGAATTAGAGGGGTTACCTGGAAGGAGGGTACTTACCGAGAAGGGAGCGGAGGTGGATTGCTTATTCGGCATTGAAGTGAACGAATAAGAGTGTAGAGTCGAAAGATGAAAGGCATAGATAATCATATATCCTTGTTATTGAAGCGCATACCGGAGAATCCAGGTGTGTACCAATACTATGACAAAGAGGGGCAGATTATCTATGTAGGTAAAGCAAAGAACCTGCACAGAAGGGTTAACAGTTATTTCTCTAAAGATCATCCTTCTTCGAAAACAAGACAACTTGTAGCACACATATCGGACATTAAGTATGTGGTGGTTGAAAGCGAGCAAGATGCGTTTCTATTGGAGAACAACCTCATCAAGCAATACAAGCCCAAGTACAACATATTGTTGAAAGACGGAAAGTCATATCCATCGATCTGCATAACGAAAGAATCCTACCCACGTATCTTCAAAACCAGAACGATCAACAAGAAAGCCGGTGAATATTACGGGCCGTACAGCTTCGGATACACGGTGGATATGGTACTGGATCTCATTCACAAGTTATATCCCATACGAACCTGCAATATCCCTATTTCGAACGATTCCATCGAGAAAAAGAAAGTACGTGTATGCCTTAAATACCATTTGAAGAACTGTTGCGGTATATGTGAAGGGTACGGAAAAGAGAATTATGGAGAGTGGATTAACCAGGCCCGAAAGTTGATTAAAGGCGACGCACATGAGATAGGGAAACAATTAGAGGAGGAGATGATGCGTCTTGCTGCAGAGATGAAATATGAGGAAGCGGCAGAGACGAAACGCAAGATAGAACTGTTAGAGCAATTCAAGAGCAAGACCATTATCACGAATTCATCTGCAAAAGATGTTGATGTATTCGGATATGACGAACAGGACGACAAAGTGTATATTGCCATGCTTCATGTCCACAACGGATCCATCGTACAAGGCCAGACGATCGAGTACCGAAGAAAGATGGAAGAGGAGAAAGAGGAGCTGTTAGCGATGGGAATGATTGAGTTGAGACAGCAATTGGAGAGCGATACTCAGGATGTGATTGTTCCGTTCATTCCGGAAGTATTTGATGATTCGCTGCACGTACATATTGCCATGAGCGGAGACAAGAAGAAACTACTGGACCTGGCGATGCAGAACGTGCGGCAATACAAATTGGACCAATTGAAACAAGAAGACAAACTCAATCCGGAACAACGAGCAGTGCGCATTCTCACGGAGATGCAGCAGATGATGGGGCTTCCCTCCCTGCCCAAATGGATTGACTGCTTCGATAACTCAAATATACAGGGTACAAATGCTGTAGCCGGATGCGTGGTTTACAGGATGGGAAAACCAAGCAAGAGTGACTACAAGAAGTTTGATATCAAAACGGTCGAAGGTGCCGATGACTACGCGAGTATGCGAGAGGTTGTAAGGAGACGCTATCAACATCTTATAGACGAAGGAGGCCATATGCCGGATTTGATTATAGCCGACGGCGGTTTAGGTCAGATGCATGCTATCCGTGAAGCAGTAGAAGATCAATTAGGTCTCCATATTCCGATTGCCGGACTTAAGAAAAATGACAAACACCGCACTCAGACCTTGCTGTTCGGTTTTCCTCCGAAAGAGATTTCGATGCCGGTGACGAGCGAAGTATTCCGACTGCTGACAAACCTACAGGATGAAGTGCACCGATTTGCCATTTCGTTCCACAAAGCCAAGCGGAGCAAGGCACAAATTCATAGTCAACTCGATGATTTACAGGGAGTTGGAGAGGTTACGAAACAGAAGATTCTGGCGCACTTCGGTTCCGTGAAACGCGCTGGAAGCGCAAGCAAAGAAGAAATGATTGAATTGCTCGGAAAGTCCAGAGGATCAAGCATTTACGAGCAATTACAAGCTAAAATAAGTCTCTGAGAATTGAATAAAAAGCACGAACATGAGTATTTATACGATAAAAAAGCTACCGGAAATCAGCCATCAGCCATCAGAAAACAGTCTTCTACTGCTCAATGAGCATGGAGAGGAGGTGAGCACGCTGGAGATATTGAAAGAGACGGAGCCCCGTCGTGTGTTTGCATTCGAGGGACAGATGGGGGCAGGAAAGACGACGTTCATCAAAAAGCTGTGCGAAGAGATGGGTACGACCGACATCGTGAACAGTCCCACTTTTGCCATCGTCAATGTGTACGACGTGGAACAACCCTACAAGGGGGAGGTCTATCATTTCGACTGCTACCGGTTAAAAGATATCCGGGAAGCGGTGGATTTCGGAGCGGAAGAGTATCTGTATTCGGGTAACTACTGTTTCATTGAGTGGCCGGAGAGAATAGCTCCCCTTCTTCCTGATGACACGGTACGAGTGAAGATCACACCGATGCCTGACGGTAGCCGGAAAGTGGAAGTTGGCGAAATGATGGAATGATATAATGACGGAATGATGGATATTTTCTTATTGATTGTAGCAGGAGTACTGATGGTGATAGGCATCATCGGTTGTATTGTGCCCGGACTGCCGGGTACACCGATTGCGTATGCAGGTTTATGGATTGCACAAGCGACGGACCGTGTGGATTTCAGTTGGCAGATATTATTGATATGGGGCATCGTAACGATTGTGGTGTCCGTGCTTGATTACGTTGTACCAGCCTGGGGTACCAAACAATTCGGCGGCACTAAATGGGGCGTATGGGGTAGTACGATTGGTGTGTTTGCCGGCCTGTTCTTCGGGGCAGCAGGAGTGATTATAGGCCCGTTAGCAGGCGCTATTTTAGGCGAACTGATTGGCGGTAAAAAAGTAGAAGAAGCTCTCAGGGCTGGATGGGGCAGTTTTATCGGAATATTCTTTGGAACAGTCCTCAAACTCATCTGCTGCGGTCTGATGACAGTCTCACTGATTCAGGCGATATGGTAATAAAAGAAAGGAACTGAGTATGTCCTGTTTAGAAGTACTATTGGTTATTATCTTTCCACCTTTGGCGGTATTGGATCGCGGGTGCGGATCGATTGTTATCGTTACGTTACTTACTTTATGCGGCTGGGTACCCGGTGTGATAGCAGCATTGATTATACTGAATAAAAATCAGTAAAGAGCCGTGCAAAAGTCCACCAAATACAAGATGAACATCGGAATAGGTGCCTTGATTGCACTTATCTACGTAGTATTACCTATCGATCTTTTGCCCGATGCCATACCCGTTACCGGCTGGATCGATGATCTCATTGCCGTGCTGATAGCCATTACCAACGGTTTGGTTTGGGGCGCTAAATTGAAGCGGAAATAGCAGAATAATGAGATTTCCGGCGTTCAAAATTTGCATATATCAAATTTTTTTTGTACCTTTGCCAAAAATTTAGGATAACTATGAAAGTTAAGTGGACATTATTGATAGATGAATTGAATGGCAGTGTGGATAAGAAACACTACGCGCGGCATATACCAGGCAACGGCGAATGGGCGGCAGTGTGCAACAAGCCGGAATTGAGCAAGAAAACAAAGCAAAAGAAAGCCTCCCATCCGACCACCAAGAGTTTTGCCACTATGATTGCAACCTGCAAGAATATATTAGGTGATCCGGTTGCCCGCAGCATATGGCAAGAACGCTATGATGAGGCCAAACGCAAGGCGAGAAGACGCGGTAAAGCTGTTCAAGGAAGGTTTATAGATTACGTGCGGCACGAGGTGAGTGAGGCTTTAAAGCGAGGCGAAGAATTATAAGATTCCCTTCAGAGCGTAAGGATGTTGGATGGAGCTCCCATTGAGGATCCATTCAGCATCCTTTCAGTATCCATTGAGCACCCATTGCAGGTTGGTGGAAGTTAGGTGGCAAATGTGGAGCAGTTGGGTGGCAAATGTGGAGCAGTTAGGTGGCAAATGTGGAGCAGTTGGGATGTTTTGGTATGAGGGAATTGTACAGATGCGATATTAAAAATATAAAGAAAAGTATAGTACTGATGCGATAAAATTAGAAAAAAAGAAATCAGTAATGTCCCATTAAAAATAAACAAAAACCAACAAAACCCTTTGCGTGCTTTAGGAGCCATTGCTGCTCTATGGTCGGAATTACGCTCCCCGCTATTCCTTCCGTTCAAACTGCCAAGTCAAGGCAGTTCTCCATGTACAAAGCACACAAAGACATAAACCAAAAAAACATTTTCAAATCAAATCCGTTCGCTCATAATATCAGTATAATTAGCTTAATATCAATTATTTACAGCTCATTTGCGATATTTTAAGTGGACAGTAGTGAAAAGAAATAAACATAAAAAACATATTCTTTCAAATCAAAAAAACAAAATGCGTGCATAAGTTACTCAAAATAAGCAATTAATGACGTGATTGACAAAATTTAACGCATCGGTAGTAAAGCAATATTAAAAAATTTTATCAAGATATTTGTATATATCGAAAAAAAGCAGTAATTTTGCAGCGGAAATCTGGTAAACATGAAGACAAACATCAGAATATCCAATTTTTCCCCCCCCATGTTGGAAATGGAGGATTAGGGGATGTAAGAAACGACATACACAACGCATAAGCGGTGCTCATCTATTGTGGGCATCGCTTATGTGGTTTATATAGTAGCGTTTGAGGATAAAATTTAACAAAATTATTAACCATAAATATCCAAGCTTATGAAGAAACTATTTTATTTATTACTCATCGTGCCGATGGTGCTGATGGGTTGCAAGAAAGGAGCCAAGGACGCAGAGCCGGAAACTCCGGAAGCGGTTAAGTTATCGGTTACGCCGAACAGTATCATCAGTCCGAGTATCGGAGCGGATTATTCCCTGACGCTCACAGCCCCCGAGTCATGGACCGCCAGTTGTGCAGACAGTTGGGTGAAAATCAATCCCACATCGGGCAATGCAGGCACCATCGAGCTCAGTGTGAAAATTGCTGCAGACAAGACCAGTACGGAGGCAAGCAGTACCATCGTATTCAAGTCCGGTGACCAGACGGTGGAAGTGCCCGTCAAGCGTCTGGCAAAAGATCCGGCACGACTGATGGTGGTCAGCGAGACGGAGATAAAAACGCCGAAAGACGGTGGTGTTTATACCGTCAAGGTAGAGAGTAATATCAAATGGCAGATAGCGAGCAACGTCTCATGGGCAACGATTGACGGCGAGGCCGTGAAGCGCAAT
This sequence comes from Paludibacteraceae bacterium, assembly GCA_017478035.1. Classification (GTDB taxonomy): domain Bacteria; phylum Bacteroidota; class Bacteroidia; order Bacteroidales; family Paludibacteraceae; genus Colicola. The sequence goes on from JAFVHA010000035.1 coordinate 8,018, forward strand.
AATGCGGTTATAACCGTGAATGTCAACGCGAATACCATGCCTGAAGAGACTGTAGGAACCATCACGGTCACTCCGCTGGAGGGGAGCGGTGTAGAGAAGCAGACGGTGACTATTACCCGCAGCAGCAGTGAAGCCACTTCCATGACGATTGACAAGAACCAGATAGACGCGCCTTCGGATGGTGGTTCGTATTCGATTACGGTAAATACCACCGCTCAATGGATAGCTACCAAATCCTGGGAAGCCGACTGGCTCACGCTCAGCGACAACCAGCAAACCGGAAACGGTTCGTTTACCATCAAAGTGGATCCTGCGACCTCTTCTAATAACCTGAGCACCGTAGTTACTATTACCGAAGTGCGTTCGGATGACTACCAACCGGTTCAGTTGAACGTGCTTGTGACACGCAAGGGTAAAGCAGGGGCAGAACTGTCTGTCGAGCCTACGAGTATTTCTGCAGCAGCGCAAGGAGGTGACTTCACGGTGACGATCAAGAGTAACTACGCCTGGACGGCCAGCATTGTCGGCGCCAAGATTTTCTCTACTTCTATAAACAAGGGTGACGGCGATGCAACGATGGTTGTTTCTGTCAAACCTGCCACAGACACAGACCCCTATGAAGCCACAGGCTCTATTACCATCTATAGTTCTTACGGAGGTCTCCAACAGACCATACATATTCATAGAGAGGGATTAAAAGTAAAGGACGGTAAAGACATTTATTTCTCTGTATCACCGGAAAAGAAAGTGTATTTCTCCGTCGGCAACCTACAGTGCCGTCGAGCTCCCAATTTTGAGTGGCGTTTCGCTCCGGAGCAGTATCAGGTATGTGGAGAAGATAATGAAAAAACGGGCGTATGGGGAGACCTCTTCGGATACGGAACCAGTAAAGACCCCGAAAATGTGTCCACTGACCTGAAAGATTATTATGACAATGAAATTGTCGGGACAGATTACGATTGGGGAGTTTGGCTCACGAAAAACAACAAATTACCTTTGAACGAAACCACTGCCGGTGTTCGAGGAAGCGGTAAATGGAGAACATTGACGGAGGAAGAATGGACGTATCTGTTGTTAAAGCGTTCGGCGACTTTATGCGCCATCGCTACCATCGAAAATCAAATTGGAATTATCATTCTTCCTGATGGTTATAAAGCCTCGAGTGTAACACTCAAATACCCGGAAGTTAGTGAGTATGGCATAGAAGGTTACAACGGCGCCAACAAACTGACGTTGACCCAATGGAAGACTTTAGAGGCTGCAGGAGCTGTCTTCTTGCCCGCAGCAGGATATCGTAAGGATGCTTATTATTCGGTTGAACACTCTTACTATTGGGCATCTACTTGCGAACACAAATATCTTGATATGGGAACTGCAGGAGCAGTAGAAATGCGGAATCAGGGGTATCGTTATCAAGATGGTTTCACCATTGGGCCGGGATACCCTGGGTCTCGAACATTTGGCTGCGCTGTCCGCCTCGTGCAGGACGTTAAGTAAGATAACGCTTTGCGCAGGTTGCGTAGATTACGAAAATTACGAAAAATCGCTCACTTCGGGCGATTTTTCTGTTTTTGCTTGCATATGTCGAAAAAAAGCAGTAATTTTGCAGCGAAAATCTACGTTGGGAAAGTGTGTCATCTTCGACGGAAGTGCATTTACACAACTCTCTCATAGGTGGAGGCCGCTTCTCCCATTCCGTTGAGAGAACGCTCCAAGTGGATTTTCGGACATTAAAATAGCGTTTATTGACGCTTTGTGTTTGACGCACGAAACTTAGCAACTTTCAAATTAGAGTCAAAACCAAAGTAGCAATAGATGCCTATGGGTATGACATATATACCTTGTTTTGTTGTCTCCAGCAAAGCAGTTTGTCATATCGGCGTAGGTTTCCTGTTGTTTATTTGACTCTAAGGTAATGCTAAGACCTCGTGCGTAAGTAAACAGCACGAGGTCTACGCTTTTTATATGCCTATAAATCACTATATACAAGCAAGATAAGCCAAAAGAAAAAAGTTAACATAACAATAATAATCTCATAAAACCAAAAACAATGAAAAAACAATTACTCCTATTATGCATGTTGCTAATCACCTTATTAGCAAGTGCCCAGTCCGTTAAAACAGTCGCTATTCCGGAAGTGGTTGACAAGGAAGGAAAGCTATCTTATTCCCAAAAGGCACTACTTCGAAGTACAATGGCCCGCGCTATTACGAACCGCGAAGGTTACGAGGCGTACGACCGTACAGATATAGATGCTATCATGAGCGAACATGAATTCCAACGGACAGGTTATGTCAGCAACGAACAGATCAAACGGTTGGGCGCAATGACAGGTGTTTCTTATATCCTCATAACAGAAGGTATCCCGACCGGAAGTAATCAACTATTCGTAAGTGCCCGCATCATAGACATTGTAACAGGAAAAGTGGAAATGATGGACAACATCACGATGGGCACAAGTAGTGATGAGATGCAACAAGGGTGCAATGCACTTATTAGAAAAATGATTGGCGCCTCCAGTTCGGACATCGAATACCGTAAACGTCATGATGCCAATGCCCTTGT
>JAFVHA010000082.1 GCA_017478035.1 Paludibacteraceae bacterium
GAGGTCATCTTCTTCTGCAACCACTCGGCGAACTCGACGGAGCGAAACTCCTTGCCGTGCTCATCTAGCAGGATAACGTCCATAGAGGGTGTGAAGAAACGCAGCATCGCTTCGCCTTCGGCAGTTTTGACCTGTTCCTCGGAGAGCGCCTTGGCGTTCTTCAGATCAGGCAGTACGACCATTTCAAACGGCACGTAGTGTTTGAGTCGTTCGCGGTAGTCGTCAATGAGCGAAACGAGGCGGGCGTCAGTCGTCTTCCCCGTAATCAACAATTGAATCTTCATTTTTGAAATAGGCTTCGAAATCTTCGTCCGTCCACTTGAACTTATAGATGACATTATTGCCGATGAACCCGTCGAAACCGACGATGGCGGTGTAGTAGGTATGGCCTTCCTCGAAGAACAAGTCACCCAACCGTCCGTCATGCAGGTCGACATTCACACCATACCGGATCATGTCGGATTCGTTTTTTTTCATAGCGTCCAGGAAGTAGTCCGTGAAGAACTCTTCGGGCGTAGAGTGCACTTCATCGGCGATGTACTGACTGTCCTCGGTAAGTGTCAGATAGGGGAAATGGGAGTGGATATTACCGAGTGAATCGACCGGGTAGATATAATCCCAATATCCTTTGACGCGGTATTCGAAATATACATCCACCACGCTTTGTTCGGTTGTTTTGACGTTGGCAAGGTACAACTTGCCGGCAGATTGCATCTTATCGGGATCCACCACGAATGCGTATAGCCAATATTCGGTTTCCGGTTGGAGTCCCGTAAAGAAATGGGTCACATCGCCATACTGGAGGGCGTGACTCGCGAAAGGTGCCACGTTCATCTCGCCGGACTTAAGCAGGTCGTTCCGCCATGCGATATATTCGAGATTTGCCGAGTCCAGTGCCAGCATCATAAACTGCTTCTGATGCTTCATCGGGTCTTCCCCTTTCTTCGCGGGCTCGATGGCAATGAGGTAATATGCGTTTTTATTAGTCGAGAAACTGCACTCGATGAATCCTGCCGACACGGTTTTGATGTTCATCTTCAGTTCCACTTTCTTCGTCTCCCACGGGGCCTCGGTGCTGCAAGAAGTAGCGCATAGCGCTACGATCGCTATCGCTGACAGAATAAAGACCGTTTTATTCATACAGTTTCCTTTCTTCTTCTTCCTGCTCGAGGAGTTTTTGTACGGCCATGATGAACCGCAGGCAGGTTTTTACGTGCGTGCCGTAATGCCCGAAGTTATAGGTGATGTTAGCGCCTTTCCATCTGGATTTGGCGTTAGTAGCGTTGGTATAGGGTACCACCTCATCGTCCATCGAGTGCATCATATATACCGGTGCTTCGGGTATCCAGTTGTAGGTCGTGATGGAGTTCGCCGTCATGGCTTTGTAGAGTTCCGCTACGTTCTCGGATTTCTGGTTCATGGCTTCCTCTGTCAGCAGTTTGTGCGTGACCTTGGTGTTGATGAACGTGTTGATTTGCGCCGAAGTGAAGCGTTTGCAGTTGATCCAGTCGTCCATGTGCGCGTAGAGCCAATCCTGCATGAGGTCGGTCATTTTGATATTGAGGTTGTTACCGAGAATCATACCTTGCAGCACGAGCGGCACGGCTACCGGATAACCGGCGGTATCGGTGGTAACGAAGCGCTCGTAGGTGGCCTTCACGTCATAGGGTCCGCCTCCTGCAAAGACGCGGTGGATCTGGATGTAATCCGGGTCTTCTTTCCACCAGTACTCGTTCTCAATCAGGTACTGCACGGCCATCGTGTTGGCACCGCCCTGACTGTACCCCATCAGGTTGATATCGTCGTACTCGGGTTCCATACCCACCGCTTTGAGCCAAGGACGTACGGCCAGGTACATATCCACTACGTTTCGTGCCGTGAGGTCCATCACCAGATACGGGTGCACCTGATCCGCCGTGAAGCCGTAACCCAGATAATCCGGGATGATCAGACCGTACCCTTGCTCGACCAGAACACCTTCGAGTGAGAACGCGTTGCTGGGTGCTTCCGCATTGGAGCAGACGGTATAGTGGCTGACGAGGATCATACGTTTGGGTTTGCGCCCTTTGGGCAGCATGACTTTTCCGGAGAGACGGATGGAATCCCAATTGCCGTTGATGCTGGGGTAGGTGCCGACGATCTCAATCACTTTTTTCTGATTATGATAGCGCAATAACTCCTGCAAGAACGCGGCTCCGGTGACGCTGTTAGTCTTGCGGATGGCATCCTCATTATCCGTATCTTCTGTATAGTCGTTCACCCTTGTTCCTCCCGGCAGGTAGCAGTTTGGCGGCAGACCGTCCGTCAGGTCCGTCTCGTGTTGTCCGATCACGCGGAATGCCATCCCTTTGCCTGCCTCGATATCCAGGAAATCCACATAGTCCTGGTCGCGGAAACGGCAGGATGGAAGAAGTGCTATCAGCAATAGCACAATGATGATTTGTGATTTATGATTTCTGATTTTTGTACTCATACTTTAAAATCTTGCTCCAAATCCTACATTGATAATACGTGACGATAACATGAAGATAGTGTTCATATCCCTCAACGCATACATACCTCCGAAATCGACCGTCCAGAACCATCGGTTGTAGTTGGCACTGATACCGATGACTGTGATATTCGCCGCCATACCCACCACTGTCTTGCGTCCCAAGCCGTCCGTTTCTGTACCGCCGTTGATATCCATTCCAAAGCCCAAGCCGGAATACAGATTGACGTACTCATGGTGGAAATAGGTGAAGCGTATGGTCGGCATAATCACGAAATTATAGAAATAATGTCCTTTGCTGCGGCTTATCTCGTCTCCATGACCGTCCCGTGTCACGTCGTCCCAATGTACAAAACTGATATCCGCCATGGCGCCGAAGGAGAACCATCCTTTCTCGCGATACTGGTATTCCGCCCATATATGCTGGTCATGATGGTAGTTCTCGTGGTAGAGCCAAGTGCGGGAGTCGTTCGAGCGTGTGAAATAAAGAGGATTATGCCACATAAGGCTTTCGAACAACTGGTCGCCCCAACCCATTCGGACTTCATGCCGCATGTTCAGATAGGCCCATTTGTTCTCCGCCCGGGCTCCTACGGCCAGACAGGTCATCAGACACAGTATGTATAATCGTCTTTTCACTCGTTCCGTTTGTTGTACCATTTTTCCAATTGTTCGTTGAAGGCTCTTCTATCGAGTGTCTTCGCCCATTGCTGCACATCCGCCGTATGGTCCTCGAAGACCATCGTTACGGTGCGGCGCCATTTCCATTGTTTGGGTTTGAGTTTGGAGAAACGACTGCTCTCCAAACCGCGCATCCGGCATAAGATAACCCGTACGCCGTCCGGCAATTCTTTGCATACTTCGTATGCCATGCGGCGGTTGCCGATGATTTCTTTATCCACCGTCTTGACATGTCCGGAGGGGTAGAAACAGAGTTGTTTGCCTTCTGCGAGACTGTCAATAGCAATCCGGCTCAACTGCCCCGCCATTTCGGCTTTTGCCTTTAATCCTTCGCCATTCGCCTTTAGCATATCCGGCACTTCGATGGCATCCGCTTTGCGGAGGATGTAGCCGTAGAACCAGTGCTGCATGAATAGCTCGTCCGTCATAGGACGGATAGGCAGCCACCATTCCTCGCTGAACAGGATCAGCGGGTCGATATAAGCCGTATGGTTGGGCAGCACGAGGTGGGTGGAGTCATCGCGCAACAAATCCTCTCCACTTACGCGAATGTCGTAATGAAGATGCAGGAAGAATTTCGCTATTTTGCCGATGGTAAACCGATTCACGGCGCAAAGGTACGAAAAATAATTGATAATGGAAAAAGGAAAATGGAAAATTTTGTTTTTTGTCATATCTATTTAGCAAAATATTATTATTTTGCGATTATTATTTGGTCATGTCAAGAAAAAGCAGTATTTTTGCGGCAAATTAGGAAAAATACGATATGATTATGTATAAACCCTATCTTCTTTTGTGCTGTTTTTTCTTGTCCACTCTTGCTGTTCATGCGGGTGACACCTTACGCTATACGTTGTCCGATTGTCGTCAGCAGGCGTTGAGTAACAGCGCCACGGCTCGTCTTCAGGAAGAGGAGATTCTTGTAGCCAAATACAACCGTCAGGCAGCCATGGCGGCGATGTTTCCGCGGGTGAGTGTCAATGCCGGCTATACGTGGAACTCGCGAAAACCGCATCTGCTGGCGGACCAGATGACTTTCTCGCAAGGTACCGCTTATGCCTCGCAGGACGGAAATCCCTCGTTCTCATGGTCGGACAACAGTTGGTTCGGTACCTGGATGAGCACTTTCTCCGGTACGGTATTGGAGCAGCCTATTCAGGACCTTGCTTCACGTACAGGTAATGTGGTGGCGAATGCTTATCAGCGGGCATATGATATGCTGACGCTCGATCTGCAGCATGTGTTTGTGGCGCAGGTGGGCGTCGTACAGCCGATTTACGTAGGCGGACGACTCATTCAGTTGTACAATATCTCCAAGTCGGCGGAGAAGATTGCGAATATCCGTGCCGAAGGAAAGCATGACGATATGATTTTCAAGGTCGATGAGGCCTATTGGCGCATGGTGTCGGTGGCGCATAAGAAAGCGCTGGCAGACCAGTATCATGCCTTGCTCGTGCAATTGGAGCAGGATGTTCAGGAGGCGGTGAACGAAGGACTTGCCACCAAGTCCGACCTTCTCAAAGTAGCCACTAAGAGGGGCGAAGCGGACGTGAAGAAACTGCAGGCGGAGAACGGCTTGACCCTCTCGCGTATGGCGCTGGCGCAGATATGCGGTCTGCCCCTCGGTGAGCCGTTCACCGTTGATGACAGCGATTTGGAGACCAACACGTTGCCTGCTGACCGTCTGGATGCTTCCTCTTATGTGGACAGGCGAAGCGAGATGCAGCTCTTCGAAGAGATTGAGAAGATTGCCAAGAGTTCCGCCAAGTTAGCAGCTGCCGGCCTGCAACCGAATATCATTGCTTCAGCCAATTATATCTATTCGAACCCCAATGCGGAGAACGGATTCAGCAGTAAATGGGACGGAAAGGGTTATTTCTCTGCGGGAGTTGTGGTGAATGTGCCGATTGCGCATGCCGATGATATCTTGCGTTACAAAGCCGCCAAGCATGCAGCCAAAGTGGCTACGCTGAAAGCTGAAGAGACGCGTGAGCTTCTGACGCTGCAGACTACGCAGGCTAATCAGAAACTGATGGAGGCACAGCAGAAGATCGCCATGGCGCGCATGAACAAGAACAATGCGGAAGAGGTGCTTCGTATGGCGCGTGAGTCGTACGATGCCGGCATGATTACCGCTTCTGACCTGATGATGGCGCAGACACAGTGGTTGTCCGCCGCATCCGAATTGGTGGACGCGCAGGTGGAAGCCAAAACGAAAGAAACAGAGTTGAAAAAATATCTTCGCGAACTATAGTATGAAAAAAGAGAAAGAAGGAAGTCTGCTGCTGGGTATCGTTGCCCTGTTGGCAGTAGTTATCATTGTAGCGCTGGTAGGCGTGTTGGCGCTTAAGCCCGATCCGATCCTGCTTCAAGGCGAAGCGGAGGCAGCAGAGTACCGCGTATCAGGCAAAGTACCCGGACGTATTGAGATGTACCTGGTGGAAGAAGGCGATCAGGTGAAGAAAGGCGACACGCTGGTGGTGATCTATTCTCCGGAAGTGGAAGCCAAGAAAGCGCAGGCTGTTGCAGCACGTGACATGGCGGAGGCAGTGAACCAGAAAGCCAAGCACGGTGCGCAGAAAGAGCAGATTCAAGGTGCTTACGAGCTTTATCAGAAAGCCATGGCAGGCGAGGAGATCTACCGCAAGAGTTACGAACGCGTGCAGCGTCTGTTTGAGAAAGGCGTTGTCAGCGAGCAGAAACGCGATGAGGTGGAGGCCCAGTACAAAGCGGCTTCGGCTACCGTGAAAGCAGCAAAGAGTCAGTATGACATGGCGCTCGCCGGTGCGCGTATCGAGGATAAAGAGGCGGCTCAGGCGCAGGTTCGCCGCGTGGACGGAATTCTGCAAGAAGTGGCTGCGGCTGAGGCCGAGAAATACTTGCTTTCTCCGTGTAACGGAGAGGTGAGCGAGCTATTCCCGAAAGTAGGTGAACTGGTGGGACAGGGTAGTCCGGTAATGGCCATCACCGACCTTACCGACGTATGGTTCACGTTCGCTGTGCGCGAAGACATGCTCGAGCGTTTCTCGCAAGGCAGTCAGGTGCAGATACGGATTCCTGCCTTGGGCAAAGACAAGACTTTCCCTGTTGTGGTGACCCATATCAAAGCAATGGGAACGTATGCCACCTGGCGCACTACCAAACAGAACGGAGGATACGATGTCCGTACGTTCGATGTCAAATGCCGCCCCTTAGTGACGATCGACGGTCTGCGTCCCGGTATGACCGCCATCATCATGGATGAGTGAAAGAGATTTTCCTACATATATGGTATGTGCTTCAGCGTGAGTTGAAGCGAATGGTGTCCCGCCCGTTGTATCTGACGGCATCTATCGGCGTGTTCCTGTTCTGCATGTTTTTCTTCATGACTTTGATGGAAAAAGGCGCTGCAGAGAAGATGCCGATGGCGGTGGTGGATTTGGATCAGACTTCCATCTCCCGCCGTGTATGCCATGAGATGCAGGCGACGCCTTCTGTGGACCTCATCCTGATTACCAATTCGTACAGCGAGGCGCGCGAGGCCATGCAGCAAGGCTACATCTACGGCATCCTCGTCATTCCGCAAGGGTTCTACAGCAATCTGGCATCCCTCAAACGTCCTCGTCTCGACTGTTATTATACGAATGCCTACACGGTAGGAGGAACGACGGTCTATAAGCAGATGCTGCTGGTAGCGAATCTTGCCTCGGGTGCTTTCCAGCGGGAAGTGCTCCGGAAGAAGGGTATGCCGGATGATATTATTATGAATCGCATTCAGCCTATCGCAATCGACATGCATATGCTGGCCAACCCGTGGGGTAACTACACCATCTATCTGGTCAGCACAATCATGCCCGGTATATTAGGTCTCATTGCGATGATGCTCACTATCTTCGCTATCGGTTTCGAACTCAAGTCGCAAACTTCCCATGAGTGGTTACGTGCGGCAGGAGGGGATTATACGGTAGCGATGATCGGCAAACTGCTGCCGTACACCGTCATCTATCTGGTGCTGGGTATCGTATGTCATCTGCTATTTTACAATATTGCCGGTTTCCCGGTAAACGGAAGCCATGAACGTCTCCTTTTCGGAATGTTACTGTTCATCATGGCGATGGAGGCGATGGGTATTGTGCTGATCGGTCTGTTGCCTACGCTCCGTGATGCGCTGTCTATCGGTGCTTTGTACGGCATGCTCGGTTTCTCCCTTTCCGGTTTTACTTATCCGAATATGGGCATGATGCCGGCGGTACGGGCGTTGAGTAACCTCGAGCCGCTGCGCCATTATTACCTTATCTACGTGGACGAAGCGCTTATGGGCGCACCCTCTACGGCCGCCTTGCCGGATGCGCTGGCACTCGTGGCGTTTTTTATTCCTGCTCTCTGTGTGGCGCCTCGCCTGCACCGGGCACTTGTTTATCAGAATTATCCGCTCAAGTAAATGAATATCACGCGTCATCTATATCATTTCTGGTTGCAGTTCAAGGAGTCCGGTCAGGTCTTCTGGCATGAACTCTATACGATCTTCCGGGATCCGGGTGTGTGCGTCATTTTCTTCGTAGGAACTCTTGCGTACCCGTTCCTATACAAAGCGATGTACTGGAACGAGCAGATCACGAATATCCCTGTGGCGGTGGTTGATCTGAGTAACAGTCCCGAGAGTCGTGCTTTTCTCCATCAATGGAGTGCCGCTCCGGAGGTGCGCCTGACTCATACCTGTTCCTGCATGGCGGAAGCCGAGCAGTTGCTCAGGAATCAAAAAGTACACGGAATCATCTATTTCCCCCATGATTTTGCAAGCCAGTTAGCCGATCCGCTCGGCAAGGCGACCGTCTCCCTTTTCTGCGACATGTCGTCCTTCCTGTATATGAAAGGCATTGCGCTGAGCTGCAACCAACTGGTGATGGAGAAGATGAAGAATATCCAGATAGACCGTTACGAGTATATGGGACTCGGCAAAGAGATGGCGTGGGCGCTGGTGCAGGAGGCACCTTATACGGAAACCGCTCTTTTCGCACCTACCGGCGGGTACGGTTCTTTCCTTATTCCTGCCGTTCTGGTCATGATTCTTCACCAGACCTTGTTCTTCGGTATCTGTATGTTAGCGGGAACGGTGCGTGAAGAGCGTACGGAGATTTACCGTATCCCGGGTCGTAAGCGCGGTTATTCGGCGCTACGAACTATCTTCGGCCGAGCTGCCGCCTATTTCCTGCTTTACTATGCCCTCGCGGCTATTTTACTCGGCTTCCTTCCGTGGCTCTTCGATCTTCCGCATATAGGGGCGATAGGGGATATATTGCGTTTTAACGTGCCGTTCATCCTCTCCGTTATCTTCATGTCTATCTGCGTCGGTTTCTTCATCCGTAACCGTGAGTCGGGACTGGTACTGCTATTTTCCACCTCGCTTATCTTCCTCTTCGTGGCAGGTATCTCCTGGCCGAAAGAGATGGTGCCGGAGGGGTGGAAGTATTTCTCGTATATCATCCCTTACACTTGGGCGGCGCACGGCTTCATTCATATCAACAGCATGGGCGCGTCGCTGTGGGCAACGCGCCATGAGTATATCGCTTTGTGGGGATTAACGGGTGTTTACGCCGTGCTGGCCATCATCATGTTTATTGTAGCCGGCATCCGTCGGGAGCGTAAAGAGAGCCATCTGGCAGCATTAGAAGAAGCCGCCCATATCGGAGGATCTTTCGACATGGTGGAGTATTTTGAGCATTCGTCTCAACCAATCTCTGAGGATCTTCATTAAGGAAATTCCGCATGTAATAAGGAGCGCATACATCTGCGGGTGACGTGCCTGTGGAAGGGTAGGCTGTGCGGTTGATAGCGTGTCCAGTGTTACTCTTGTTCTCATCCCAGAACCCGCGGTTTTGCCAGGTCAGCAAAGCAGTTCCTTTGTCGCCGTTACCGGCCTCTTCAGGGAACCAGTAACTGATACCGGTGACGTTCTCCAGCGGTTTCAGCGCGTCCACCAGGTCTTTGACGAAATTATATTGTCCGGCGATGGAGCAGGGCCATACGTCACGGGTGTCGTAGTTGACGCCGCTCGACGGCCACCATTGGAAATTATACGCGCATTCGACGATCTGCACCTCTTTGGTCGGGAACTGTGTGGCCAGCGTGTTGATGGCGTCCACCAGGTTGTTCTTGTCGGTCTTTCCGGAAACCTGTGCTTTGGTCAGATAACCGTGCCAGAAGGGATAATAGCTGAGGCCGATGATATCGAAATCCACGTCGTTGTTCTTCAACTTGGAGTAGTAATAGTTATTGTATCCCTTATTGGTTGGTCTGTCTGTATGAATGATGATCTTCGCATTCGGACAGACCTCCCTCACGGCGTTACAGCCGGCCTTCAGCAAGCCCAGATAGCCCTCCCAGTTATCATCCTGCCGGAAATAAGGCGCCACTTTGATGCCGCACAGACCGTACATGATCTCGTTTCCTACCTGTACGAGATCGGGAGTGGCACCGGCTTCTTTCAGCGTCGTCAGCACCATGCGGGTGTAGGTGGCAATGCTGTCGGCCATCACCGCATCCGAGCTGCCTTTCCAAGCCTCGGGTGCCTGGATATGCGTGGCATCCACCCAGGTGTCCGAATAATGAAAATCAAGCATGAAATAGGCACCTGCTTCTTTGATACGCTTGCCCAAGGCTGTTACGTACTCCAGATTCTGACACAGGGAAGGATCCGTGCTCGTCGGA
>JAFVHA010000036.1 GCA_017478035.1 Paludibacteraceae bacterium
GATCTTTTGCCCGATGCCATACCCGTTACCGGCTGGATCGATGATCTCATTGCCGTGCTGATAGCCATTACCAACGGTTTGGTTTGGGGCGCTAAATTGAAGCGGAAATAGCAGAATAATGAGATTTCCGGCGTTCAAAATTTGCATATATCAAATTTTTTTTGTACCTTTGCCAAAAATTTAGGATAACTATGAAAGTTAAGTGGACATTATTGATAGATGAATTGAATGGCAGTGTGGATAAGAAACACTACGCGCGGCATATACCAGGCAACGGCGAATGGGCGGCAGTGTGCAACAAGCCGGAATTGAGCAAGAAAACAAAGCAAAAGAAAGCCTCCCATCCGACCACCAAGAGTTTTGCCACTATGATTGCAACCTGCAAGAATATATTAGGTGATCCGGTTGCCCGCAGCATATGGCAAGAACGCTATGATGAGGCCAAACGCAAGGCGAGAAGACGCGGTAAAGCTGTTCAAGGAAGGTTTATAGATTACGTGCGGCACGAGGTGAGTGAGGCTTTAAAGCGAGGCGAAGAATTATAAGATTCCCTTCAGAGCGTAAGGATGTTGGATGGAGCTCCCATTGAGGATCCATTCAGCATCCTTTCAGTATCCATTGAGCACCCATTGCAGGTTGGTGGAAGTTAGGTGGCAAATGTGGAGCAGTTGGGTGGCAAATGTGGAGCAGTTAGGTGGCAAATGTGGAGCAGTTGGGATGTTTTGGTATGAGGGAATTGTACAGATGCGATATTAAAAATATAAAGAAAAGTATAGTACTGATGCGATAAAATTAGAAAAAAAGAAATCAGTAATGTCCCATTAAAAATAAACAAAAACCAACAAAACCCTTTGCGTGCTTTAGGAGCCATTGCTGCTCTATGGTCGGAATTACGCTCCCCGCTATTCCTTCCGTTCAAACTGCCAAGTCAAGGCAGTTCTCCATGTACAAAGCACACAAAGACATAAACCAAAAAAACATTTTCAAATCAAATCCGTTCGCTCATAATATCAGTATAATTAGCTTAATATCAATTATTTACAGCTCATTTGCGATATTTTAAGTGGACAGTAGTGAAAAGAAATAAACATAAAAAACATATTCTTTCAAATCAAAAAAACAAAATGCGTGCATAAGTTACTCAAAATAAGCAATTAATGACGTGATTGACAAAATTTAACGCATCGGTAGTAAAGCAATATTAAAAAATTTTATCAAGATATTTGTATATATCGAAAAAAAGCAGTAATTTTGCAGCGGAAATCTGGTAAACATGAAGACAAACATCAGAATATCCAATTTTTCCCCCCCCATGTTGGAAATGGAGGATTAGGGGATGTAAGAAACGACATACACAACGCATAAGCGGTGCTCATCTATTGTGGGCATCGCTTATGTGGTTTATATAGTAGCGTTTGAGGATAAAATTTAACAAAATTATTAACCATAAATATCCAAGCTTATGAAGAAACTATTTTATTTATTACTCATCGTGCCGATGGTGCTGATGGGTTGCAAGAAAGGAGCCAAGGACGCAGAGCCGGAAACTCCGGAAGCGGTTAAGTTATCGGTTACGCCGAACAGTATCATCAGTCCGAGTATCGGAGCGGATTATTCCCTGACGCTCACAGCCCCCGAGTCATGGACCGCCAGTTGTGCAGACAGTTGGGTGAAAATCAATCCCACATCGGGCAATGCAGGCACCATCGAGCTCAGTGTGAAAATTGCTGCAGACAAGACCAGTACGGAGGCAAGCAGTACCATCGTATTCAAGTCCGGTGACCAGACGGTGGAAGTGCCCGTCAAGCGTCTGGCAAAAGATCCGGCACGACTGATGGTGGTCAGCGAGACGGAGATAAAAACGCCGAAAGACGGTGGTGTTTATACCGTCAAGGTAGAGAGTAATATCAAATGGCAGATAGCGAGCAACGTCTCATGGGCAACGATTGACGGCGAGGCCGTGAAGCGCAATAATGCGGTTATAACCGTGAATGTCAACGCGAATACCATGCCTGAAGAGACTGTAGGAACCATCACGGTCACTCCGCTGGAGGGGAGCGGTGTAGAGAAGCAGACGGTGACTATTACCCGCAGCAGCAGTGAAGCCACTTCCATGACGATTGACAAGAACCAGATAGACGCGCCTTCGGATGGTGGTTCGTATTCGATTACGGTAAATACCACCGCTCAATGGATAGCTACCAAATCCTGGGAAGCCGACTGGCTCACGCTCAGCGACAACCAGCAAACCGGAAACGGTTCGTTTACCATCAAAGTGGATCCTGCTACCTCTTCTAATAACCTGAGCACCGTAGTTACTATTACCGAAGTGCGTTCGGATGACTACCAACCGGTTCAGTTGAACGTGCTTGTGACACGCAAGGGTAAAGCAGGGGCAGAACTGTCTGTCGAGCCTACGAGTATTTCTGCAGCAGCGCAAGGAGGTGACTTCACGGTGACGATCAAGAGTAACTACGCCTGGACGGCCAGCATTGTCGGCGCCAAGATTTTCTCTACTTCTATAAACAAGGGTGACGGCGATGCAACGATGGTTGTTTCTGTCAAACCTGCCACAGACACAGACCCCTATGAAGCCACAGGCTCTATTACCATCTATAGTTCTTACGGAGGTCTCCAACAGACCATACATATTCATAGAGAGGGATTAAAAGTAAAGGACGGTAAAGACATTTATTTCTCTGTATCACCGGAAAAGAAAGTGTATTTCTCCGTCGGCAACCTACAGTGCCGTCGAGCTCCCAATTTTGAGTGGCGTTTCGCTCCGGAGCAGTATCAGGTATGTGGAGAAGATAATGAAAAAACGGGCGTATGGGGAGACCTCTTCGGATACGGAACCAGTAAAGACCCCGAAAATGTGTCCACTGACCTGAAAGATTATTATGACAATGAAATTGTCGGGACAGATTACGATTGGGGAGTTTGGCTCACGAAAAACAACAAATTACCTTTGAACGAAACCACTGCCGGTGTTCGAGGAAGCGGTAAATGGAGAACATTGACGGAGGAAGAATGGACGTATCTGTTGTTAAAGCGTTCGGCGACTTTATGCGCCATCGCTACCATCGAAAATCAAATTGGAATTATCATTCTTCCTGATGGTTATAAAGCCTCGAGTGTAACACTCAAATACCCGGAAGTTAGTGAGTATGGCATAGAAGGTTACAACGGCGCCAACAAACTGACGTTGACCCAATGGAAGACTTTAGAGGCTGCAGGAGCTGTCTTCTTGCCCGCAGCAGGATATCGTAAGGATGCTTATTATTCGGTTGAACACTCTTACTATTGGGCATCTACTTGCGAACACAAATATCTTGATATGGGAACTGCAGGAGCAGTAGAAATGCGGAATCAGGGGTATCGTTATCAAGATGGTTTCACCATTGGGCCGGGATACCCTGGGTCTCGAACATTTGGCTGCGCTGTCCGCCTCGTGCAGGACGTTAAGTAAGATAACGCTTTGCGCAGGTTGCGTAGATTACGAAAATTACGAAAAATCGCTCACTTCGGGCGATTTTTCTGTTTTTGCTTGCATATGTCGAAAAAAAGCAGTAATTTTGCAGCGAAAATCTACGTTGGGAAAGTGTGTCATCTTCGACGGAAGTGCATTTACACAACTCTCTCATAGGTGGAGGCCGCTTCTCCCATTCCGTTGAGAGAACGCTCCAAGTGGATTTTCGGACATTAAAATAGCGTTTATTGACGCTTTGTGTTTGACGCACGAAACTTAGCAACTTTCAAATTAGAGTCAAAACCAAAGTAGCAATAGATGCCTATGGGTATGACATATATACCTTGTTTTGTTGTCTCCAGCAAAGCAGTTTGTCATATCGGCGTAGGTTTCCTGTTGTTTATTTGACTCTAAGGTAATGCTAAGACCTCGTGCGTAAGTAAACAGCACGAGGTCTACGCTTTTTATATGCCTATAAATCACTATATACAAGCAAGATAAGCCAAAAGAAAAAAGTTAACATAACAATAATAATCTCATAAAACCAAAAACAATGAAAAAACAATTACTCCTATTATGCATGTTGCTAATCACCTTATTAGCAAGTGCCCAGTCCGTTAAAACAGTCGCTATTCCGGAAGTGGTTGACAAGGAAGGAAAGCTATCTTATTCCCAAAAGGCACTACTTCGAAGTACAATGGCCCGCGCTATTACGAACCGCGAAGGTTACGAGGCGTACGACCGTACAGATATAGATGCTATCATGAGCGAACATGAATTCCAACGGACAGGTTATGTCAGCAACGAACAGATCAAACGGTTGGGCGCAATGACAGGTGTTTCTTATATCCTCATAACAGAAGGTATCCCGACCGGAAGTAATCAACTATTCGTAAGTGCCCGCATCATAGACATTGTAACAGGAAAAGTGGAAATGATGGACAACATCACGATGGGCACAAGTAGTGATGAGATGCAACAAGGGTGCAATGCACTTATTAGAAAAATGATTGGCGCCTCCAGTTCGGACATCGAATACCGTAAACGTCATGATGCCAATGCCCTTGTCGCTTCCTTGTTTATTCCCGGCTTGGGTCAAATGATCAAATACCACTATCTTGAAGGCGGTTTAACCCTTGGCTGCGAAGCGGCTTTAATAGGTGCCGGTGTCGGTACTTATCTGGCAGCAAAGAAGAAAACTACTATTATGAACAGTTATAACATTGACTATGACACTTATCAGTCAGCCGCCAATTCAAAGAAAGCACTTCAAGGAACTTCTTTTGCCTTCTTTGGCCTTGCAGTAGCTTTATACGGTGTGAACTTATGGCGCGCGTACACATTGAAGCCGAAAAAACGTAGTTATGCGTTTTATCCAACCATTATTCCTACTGATGATAATACTAACTTTGCATTCGGAATGGGTGCAACCATCAAATTCTAACTATTATGAAAAAAATTATTTCTATTACTTTATTAGCCGTTGTCGTATTATGCGGTTTTAGCAGTTGCGAAGATGCAACCAAAGGAACAGCCACCTATTATGGTGTCGTTCTCAATCAATATACCGATGCTCCGTTGTCGGGCGCCAGTGTTAAAGTGACCAACGGAGATAAAATTCACACGACTACAACGACAGCCGGTGACGGTTCCTTTTCTGTGGAGGTTCGTTTGGCAGAAATCAATCAAGATTATTATATCCTCATCGGCGGAACCCGAATTGTAGAGAAAAAGGTCACTTTTCCTGCCTATGGCAACGGAAAGTATGATGTTGGAACCATTCTTGTTAAAGGTCCTACGGATTTTCCGATTGTTGAAACGAAAGTTATCCGTGCAGACAGCAAGACTCAAATTTTCTGCGAAGGCATTGTCGTTGATGAGGGAGAAGCCCCAGTTACAGCACGAGGTATTTGTTGGGGAACTTCCACTCCCTCGATTAAGAATAAAAAAGTAGAGTGCGGTGAAGGGAAAGGCGGTTTCTCGGGAAGCGTCTCTGCTACAGACGTTCATAAAGAGAATTTGTATTTCCGCGCATATGCCACTAATGAATATGGCACAACGTATGGAGAAACTATTATGTTGGACCACCGGAATCCGTACAATCTACCTGTCGTCAAAGACCAAAGCAGCAGTTTTATCGTATTACCCTATGACTTAGTAAGTAGCACTATGTATGGTAGTTATAACGCATATAACAAATGTTCAAATTTAGTTGCATATGATTATGATGATTGGGAGTTACCGGCGTTATCTGTACTACAATTAATCTATAAGAACAAGAATTCAATCGGAGGATTTACAAACAAACCTTATTGGAGTTCAAGTAATAAGAGTTCCTATTATTACTACTATGTTGATTTTTCGAATGGAACAGTAGACTATCAGGATGATGACTATTATGCAGAAGTCCGTCCGGTGAGGAAATATTGATTGATCACTAACAAACATAAAAATCAAACGCAGGGAATTTTCCTTGCGTTTGTTTTGTGAAACATGTGAGAAAAAGAGGACTTGAGTTCAATAAATTCAAATAAATAAAATTTATGAGCTAAAAGGCTTGTGTATTTCAAATATTTGTAGTATCTTTGCAGGCGATTACGATTCAAACAATAATTCCATATGGCAAATTCAGAAGAAAAGAAGGTAGTGGATAAGATTTATGATGAAGATCTGGAGAATTTTATCCAATTGGCTTTGGAAGACGGAGAGTTAAAAGAGAAAGAGCGAAAAGTACTGCTTAAGAAAGCCGAGGCAAAAGGAATCGATCTTGATGAGTTTGAGATGTATTTAGATACCAAATTTGCCCGCAAGTCCGGTCAAGTGGCTTCATCTGAACCGCAGAGTGCCACGCCCGGCGATTCGAAAAATGCGGCTATCCGGATATGTCCCAACTGCGGCAAGCGTATTCCTGCGTCCAAACCGGTATGTCCCGGTTGCGGATGGGAGATAGACACCGAAGCAGACTGCCAGAGTGCCGTTTACCGTTTATCGCAAGAGCTGAAGAACCGGAGTTTGCTGAATTTCCAGACGGAATACAATGTCATCCGTTCATTCCCCATCCCACGTGCCAAGAATGATTTGTTGGAGCTGACGATTTACTTCAAGACGCGTTGTCTGAGTGATTTCAAAGATGAGATATGGGATGAAGAAGATGCTTGCGTACAGAAGTACAAAGAATGTATTCTGAAGGCCAGACAATACTATCTCAACGATGCGGATTTTATTCCGCTGATGAAAGATTTCGATGAAGAAATGGCGGAGAATGAAGCTCGCAAAGCGAAGCGCAGAAGAATCATCTGGATAGTATGCACCGTGGCCATTCTTGCGGCAGCAGGTGTGCTTATCTGGCAGTTGATGAAGTAATCAGTTGTCAGTATTCAGTAGTCAGT
Organism: Paludibacteraceae bacterium; assembly: GCA_017478035.1. Taxonomy (GTDB): domain Bacteria; phylum Bacteroidota; class Bacteroidia; order Bacteroidales; family Paludibacteraceae; genus Colicola. Next base: position 6,859 of record JAFVHA010000036.1, read on the forward strand.
TATCCGCGGAAAGCGGCGAGTTGGGCCATCTGGCGTTTGTCATCCGCTTCGCGGAGTGATTGCCGCTTATCGTAGGTATGTTTACCTTGACAAAGGGCTATCTCCATTTTGGCGAGGCCCTTTTCGTTTATAAAGAGTTCAAGGGGAATGATGGTTTTGCCGGTATCTTTGGTCGCTTTCTCAAGTTTGCGAATCTCTCTACGCTGGAGCAGCAGTTTACGGTCCCTTTTGGCCTCATGATTGGCATAAGAGCCGAAACGATATTCGGCGATATGCATCTGTTTGACGTACATCTCCCCATGTTCCACAGCACAATAACTATCCACGAGTGAGGCTTTGCCTTCTCGGATGGATTTGATTTCCGTTCCGTAAAGGACAATACCGGCGGTATAACGATCAAGAATGATGTATTCAAACTTCGCCTTCTTGTTGAGAATCCGTATGTTGCTCTTTAACTTCAACTTTCTTATATTTCTTTTGTCTCTGTTCCCAACGTTCGCGGGCATACTGCTGCATATCAATAACGGTGTCATTCTCATCGATAATCTCCAGTCCGAAGATGGTCTCGATGATATCTTCGAGCGTCAAAATACCTACAAACATGCCGTATTCATCAATGATTTGGGCTATCTGGCTCTTCTGCTTGAGCATGGAGTCGAAGATTGTACCGAGCGTCAGATCCTGGTCAAAAGCAGGCAGGGGTCTTTTGATACCACCGAGCGTTTTACGGAAATGGTCTTCTGTCAGTTCTTCGAGGGCATCATTCCGCAGCACATATCCGGTGATGTATTCCGGTGCTTCCGGTTTATAGAGCGGAATACGCGAAAAATGGTCGTATTCATCGTTATCGTAATACGCCCTGAGCGTCATGTTCTCCGGCGCGATTTTCGCCACTACGCGTGGCGTCATGACATCATACGCATGGATAGAATCGAGCCTCATGAGGTTGGAGAAAATCTTATTCTCATCCTCGTCCACTACACCTTCTTCTTCGCCGACGTTGACCATGGAAAGCACTTCTTCGCGAGAGACAGAGGGTTCGTCTTCGTTATCGGGAAAAGCGCGTGTGATGAGTTCAACGAGGAGCACAAAGGGATAAAGAATGAAAATCAGTGCGTGTATCGTACGTGCCGTGAAGCCCATTAACTCGCGCCAATAAGTAGTCCCGATGACCTTCGGGATAATCTCTCCAAAGATAAGAATAAGGAGTGTTACCACCGCCGAAACGAGTCCGAACCACTTGGATCCGAACACCTCGGTAGCCTGCATTCCCACGCCTGCCGCACCGATGGTATTGGCGATGGTGTTGAGCGAAAGGATAGCTGCCAGGGGACGCCCCGTATCTTCCTTATAACTGCTCATCAGCTTGGCGGGGCCGTATCCCTCCTCTTCCCTGAGGTTAATATAGCTAATAGAAGTGGACATCAGCACCGATTCCAAAACGGAACAGAGGAAACTGATACCCATCGCACAAAATAAAAACAACAGAAGTATTCCCATATATCTAATATCAAATCGGGTGCAAAATTACAACTTTTTTTTGATATATGCAAAAATACCCGTTACTTTTTGCTTATTTTGCAGGAACGAAATATTTTCTGGCTGTCAGGAGGACGATGACAGCCGTGATAGCAGCCAGCGCGTCACTGACCGGAATCGCCCACCATACACCGTCCAACGGGTCGGCAAAGAGCATGGGCATCCAAATCGTGAGCGGAATGAGATAAAGGACCTGGCGTGTGAGACTCAGGAAGATGGATTTGCCGGCCTTACCAATGGAAGTGAAGAGGTTTCCGGTGACCATCTGGAAACCGATAATGAGCATCGTGGAACAGATGATACGCATGGGCTTGATGGTTTGCGCTATCAAAACAGGGTCATGGGTGAACATGCGGGTGACCAGTTCAGGACAACACTCGCCCAGGAAAAAGACTATTCCCATTACACCGGTAGCATAAGCGCATGTGAGATAGAACGAGCGGAGCACCCGGTCGTATTGCCTGGCGCCGTAGTTATAGCCGGCAATAGGCTGCATTCCCTGATTGAGTCCCATTACCATCATCGCAAACACAAAAGTCAACCTATTGATGACGCCATAAGAGGCGATCGCCATATCGCCGCCGAAATTCTTCAACTGATTATTAATAATAATCACCACAAAACAGTGGGCTATATTATACAGGAACGGGGACATTCCAATCGCCAATGCCCGCGAAGTGATATGCCTGTTGAGTCTCCAAATACCTCTATGAAAGCGTACTAATTCGTTCTTGTCCGTGAACTTGGTGAATTGCCAAATAACCGCCACTCCCTGACTGATGACCGTAGCCAGGGCGGCACCGCGTACGCCCATTCCCAGCGCAAAGATGAAGATAGGGTCAAGAATGATATTTATGACCACCGCCACAATCGTCGCCGCCATGGAAAAACGCGGATGTCCGGCCGAACGCAGCATGGCATTCAGACCAAAATAGATATGCGTCAGTATGTTTCCATAGAGTATAATCTCCATATACTCATGGGCAAAGAGCAAGGTATCTTTGCTTGCTCCGAAAGCCATCAGTATAGGGTCAAGCCATATCAATCCTACTACCATGACCACCGCCGAGAGAATGATATTGAGGACAATGACGTTACCAAGTACCCTGTTGGCATGGTCGTAGTCTTTCTCCCCCAAATAGATGGCCAAGAGGGACGAAGCGCCTACCCCCACAAGGCTTCCAAAGGCCGCACAGATGTCCATGAAAGGCTTGGCGACTGTCAGTGCACCGAGCGCCAAGGCTCCGCAACCATGGCCGATGTAGATACTATCGACGATGTTGTACAACGAACTGACTGTCATCGCAATGATGGCAGGCAAGGCGTACTTCCAAAGAAGTTTATGTACCGGCGCGGTGCCTAATTCAGTCGTTCGGGACATCTAATTATTTACCATTTGGTCATTTACCATGTACCATTTATTTGGTCATTTATTCAGACATTTGGCTATTTGGTTAAATGCCTCCGCAGCAGGATGGCCGGACTGAAGGACAACAGGAATACCTTCGTCGCCTCCTTCACGAATCGATTGTACCAGAGGTATCTGGCCTAACAATGGGATATTCAGTTCTGCGGCGAGCGCTTTGCCACCATCTTTGCCGAAGATATAATATTTGTTTTGCGGGAGTTCGGCCGGCGTGAACCAAGCCATATTCTCAATCAAACCAAGGATGGGTACATTCACTTTCTCGTTTCGGAACATCTCCACTCCTTTTCGTGCATCCACGAGTGCCACGGGTTGCGGTGTAGTCACCACAATAACTCCGGTCAACTGCAAAGAAGAGATGAGCGTCAGATGGATATCACTCGTACCGGGAGGCAGGTCGATGAGGAAATAATCCAATTCGCCCCAATGGGCATCTTCAATGAGCTGTTTGAGGGCATTGGAGGCCATTCCGCCACGCCATATAACGGCTTGCTCGGGATTGACAAAAAAGCCGATAGAAAGCATCTTCACGCCATATTGCTCGATAGGCTCGATGAGCGTGCGGCCTTCTTCCTCCACCGAATAGGGTCGTGCATCTTCGCAACGGAACATCTTCGGCATAGAAGGACCATGTATGTCGGCGTCCAATAATCCGACCCTGTAACCGGCTTGCGCCAGAGCCACTGCCAAGTTAGCCGTCACCGTCGATTTGCCCACACCGCCTTTTCCGCTATGAATGGCGATCACATGCTTTGCATGTATTGGTGATTGGTGATTGATGATTGATGATTTGCTATTTTGCTTGACGAACTTCGGATGGATTTGGACCGTGACATTCGGGTCTATATAGGTCTGCAGCGCCACCTCGGCGGCTTTGAGCACCGATTTGAGGAAGGGGTCGTTGTCTTTCTCAAAGATAAGGGAGAACGAGACCTCGAAACCCGATATACGTATATCGTCTTCGAGCATCCCGCTCTCTATCAGATCTTTTCCCGTTCCGGGATAACGCACATGGCGCAGCGCGTCAATAACTTGCTGAGGATACATGTGCTATCAGCGAAGGTAATTTTCCCACTTGGTATTGCGCATGTCGCCGGACTTGAGGAACTCCTCATGCATAGCGAACGCGAGCGAGAGATTATGCTGCGTCTGGCCGTGCTTGGCATACTTCAGATAATCACGAAGCATCTCACGGTACTCAGGTGCCACACAGTTATTGATGATTTCTTGCGCGCGCTGACGCGGACTCTTGCCACGCAAGTCGGCTACACCCTGCTCCGTAACAAGTACTTTCACGGAGTGCTCGGAGTGGTCGAGGTGGGTTACCATCGGCACGATAGACGAGATAGCGCCGTTCTTCGCCGTGGAAGCGGTAGTGAAGATGCTGATATACGCATTGCGCGCAAAGTCACCGGAACCACCGATACCATTCATCATCTTCGTACCCGTTACATGCGTGGAGTTGACATTACCGTATATATCGGCTTCGAGCGCCGTATTGATAGCGATGAGGCCTAATCGACGGATGATCTCCGGGTTATTGGATGTCTCCTGCGGACGAAGCAACAACTTGTCGCGATAGAAATCAAGATCAGCCAGCACTTCCGCCATCTTGCTCTCTACGAGACGCAGCGAGCAACCGGAAGCGAACTTACAATGACCGGCTTTGATAAGATCAACCACAGAGTCCTGTACCACTTCCGAGTACATCTCAAACGGCGGGATATGCGGGTTCTTACCCAGTTCACCCAGAACGGCGTTAGCTACGTTTCCAACACCACTTTGAATCGGAAGGAACGATGCAGGAATACGTCCGGCTTTCATCTCTGCCTCCAGGAAAGCAGCTACGTTAGCACCGATCTTAGCTGTTGTCTCATCCACCGGCGTGAAAGCCGCGATCTCGTTCGGACGATTGGTCTTCACTACCGCAGCAATCTTACCCGGGTCCACTTTGATATGGTCCGAACCGCAGCGGTCAGAGGGTTTGTAGATCGGTATTTCGCGGCGGCAAGGAGGATCAAGCGGCTCGTAGAGATCGTGCATACCCCGCATGGAAGCAGGGAACATCTCGTTGAGTTCGACGATGATCTTATCCGCCATACGACAGATGGTCGGCATGATTCCGACTCCTGCAGCAGGCACAATCGTACCATCTTCACCGACATACGAAGCCTCAATAATCGCCCAGTTGGGTTTCGGCAGGAAGCCATAACGCAGGTCTTGTGCCATGTGGCTCAAGTGCATATCGAAATAGTGCGTACCCTCGGCGTTGATCTCCTCACGCATGGATTTGTTGGACTGATAGGGCGTACGAAATTCCACAGCGTGCGCGCGCGCCAACGCACCGTCACAACTGTCACCCATAGACGCACCGGTCTCCAGACCTACACGGAAGGGGATGCCCTGTGCGTGCAGTTTCTCTGCACGCTGTGCGAGGGCAAAAGGAACGGCCTTGGGCACTCCGGTAGCCGTGAAACCACCCATGCCCAAGACGTCACCATGTTGAATCAATTCAGCGGCTTGCTCCGCTGTCATAAAAGGAAGTGCCATAATTATTCAGCTTTGCCGTCGGAACCGAGCACGTTGATGATCTTATGCTTGTAGAGTTCCTCCATCAGGTCACGAGCAGGACCGCAGTACTTACGCGGATCAAACTCACCCGGCTTCTCAGCCAATACCTTGCGAACCGCAGCGGTGAAAGCCAGACGGGAGTCAGAGTCGATATTGATCTTGCAAACAGCGGACTTGGCAGCCTTGCGGAGTTGCTCCTCTGGAATACCCACTGCGTCAGGCAGTTTGCCACCGTACTGGTTGATCATATCTACATACTCCTGCGGAACGGAAGACGAGCCGTGCAGCACGATGGGGAAGCCCGGCAGTTGCTCCATGACAGCGTCGAGTACGTCGAAAGCCAATGGAGGAGGAACGAGACGTCCGGTCTTCGGGTCACGGGTACACTGCTCCGGAGTGAACTTGTATGCGCCGTGGCTGGTACCGATGGAGATAGCGAGCGAGTCGCAACCCGTGCGGGTAGCGAAATCAACTACCTCTTCCGGTTTGGTATAGTGGCTGACAGCAGAAGAAACCTCATCCTCCACACCTGCCAATACGCCGAGCTCAGCCTCAACGGTTACATCGAACTGATGAGCGTACTCAACGACTTTCTTGGTGAGAGCGATGTTCTCCTCATACGGCAGCGACGAAGCGTCGATCATCACGCTGGAGAAACCGAAGTCCACACAGGATTTGCAGAGCTCGAAGCTGTCTCCGTGGTCAAGGTGCAAGCAGATCTGCGGGTGCTCCCAACCGAGCTCTTTCGCATACTCAACAGCGCCCTGCGCCATGTAACGAAGCAGCGTTTGGTTAGCATAGTTACGAGCACCTTTGGAAACCTGGAGGATCACCGGAGATTTGGTCTCAGCCGAAGCTTTAATGATCGCCTGGAGTTGCTCCATGTTGTTGAAGTTAAATGCAGGGATAGCGTAGCCTCCCTTGATTGCCTTGGCAAACATCTCACGGGTGTTTACAAGGCCTAATTCTTTGTAAGATACCATAGTTTGAAATTTATTATGTGATTATTATTGTGATTTATTTTCTAAACTCAGCAGCGTGATGACCACGGATAAGGATGTGGTGGTTATGGATTGGTGAAGTCAGGAAATACTGACTTACCAACGGCGTCGCCTTAATCCAAACCTGCGTACGGCATAGGTTTGACTCAAACTGACAACGCTCCAGTTCCACATCTACCGCCAACAGACGCTTCATGTCGCCGGACATTTTAACCAAGGTGTAATCACCGGTCGGCAGGTCACCATGGATAGCGACTCCAATGCCCGATTCAAAATGAGTCGTGTACTCATGTTTCTCGGTCATACCAAGCGGCAGGGTACAATGGGCAAAGAGCATCTCGCCGTTAGTTTTGATACGTGCAGGATTGACCTGGAAGCACAACTCACCGGTCAGCCTCTTGCAAATCATCATTGTCAACAGGGTAGGAATATCGCCTTCACAGGCAGCAGGAATACCTTCGTCATTGAGCTTGCTCAGCGCTATACAACCGGTGTTTTTTACGGTGGTAAGGAGGTCGAAGCAACGGAGCGTTACACCCTGCAGGTCATATTTCTTTACAAGCTCTTTAAGACGCTGATAGATAGCCTCCGCTCCTTTCATTCCCGGGTCCACCTCCCCGAGCGAAGTCATCTCTTCGATAGGGATATCCACCAATTCGCAGTTCATCTTGTCGAGTACCTGCTGATAGTCCACACCCGAAGAAATGAGCCAGTCAGATGGGAAACCTACTACACCCAGACGAAGCGGTTTGTCGCTATGAAGAATCGCCTCCGTCGGTGCTTGGGTCAGTTCGGCCGTTTCAATAACTTCCGGCAGTTCCGTATCATCGGCGGACATCATCACTTTTCCAACTCCCTTATGTTGGCGTATATAACTGAGAATCTCCAGCGAGGCTGCCAAAGAATTACTATGTCCGCTTACCATCAGATAAACGGGTTTTCTCAGATCCACCAGTCCGTCTTCGACCAGATGGATGAACTTTGCCTCTGTTCCGCCGGTAAGAACCGCTACTACCTGATTGGCATTCAGGAAATCCCGGGATACCTCAAACGGCAATCCGAGTTCTTCCTTATGCATCTCAGAGGATAAGATATGCAGTAACATGTTATTCCCTCCAGAATTTAGCAGCGTGATGACCCTTGATAAGCACGTGGTGGTTAGACAGCGGCGATGTAAGCAGATATTGGCTTACGATAGGCGTTGACTGAATCCAAATCTGCGTGCGGCAGAGGTTTTGCTCAAACTGGCAACGCGTAACGGTTACATTCACCGCCAACAAGCGTTTCATATCGTTACTCAGTTTAACCAAGGTATATTCACCCGGCGCTACTTCTCCGTGAATAGCGACACCGATGCCTGACTCGAAATGGGTGGTGTACTCATGCTTCTCCGTCATGGACAGTGCGATAGTACATTTGGCAAGCAGTATCTGACCATCCGGTTGGATACGGGCAGGATTTCCCATAAAGCCCGGTTCACCGGTCAGTTTCTTACAAGCCATCATTGTCAGCAACACGGGGATGTCACCTTCGCAACCGGCCGGTATTCCTTCATCATTCAACTTGCTAACCGCTATACAACCGGTGTTCTTGCAAGTATTGAACAGATCGAAACAACGGAGAGTGATACCATCCAGTTTATTCTTCACAACGATTTCTTTGATGCGTGCGTAGATAGCCTCGGCACCCGGCATGCCCGGATCCACGACCCCAAGACTCGACAACTCCGTGAACGGAATATCAATCAGTTCACAATTCATCTTTGCCAATACTTCCTTGTAGTCCACATGTGAAGCGATCAGCCAGTCAGAAGATTTTCCAAGAACACCCAAACGTAGTTTCTTATCGTTCTTCAGTACTTTATCCAGCGGGACACGTGTCAGAGAATCGGTCTCGCTCGCATCAGGGAAAACAGTATCCGTCGGGTGCTGCATGATTTTGGCCATTCCGTTACGCTGGCGGATAAAACTAAGGATCTCCAAAGCTGCTGGCAAAGAGTTGCTATACTCACTTACCATCAGATATACAGGTCTTTTGAGATCAATCTTTTTAGCCATAACGAGCTCAACGAACTGTGCTTCAGTACCTCCGGAAAGGACAGCAATTACTTGATTTTCTTCACAGAAAGACTCCGAAATTTTGAACGGCATGTCTGAGACTTCCGTGTGGAGTTGGGAACAAAGCGTGTACAACATAGGATTATAATTTTAAGGGTTATAGTATATTCACATTCCTTGCATTTTAAAAATTTGGCGCAAAGTTACGAAAAAAAAATGACATACGCAAGGGAGTATGCCATTTTTTCGTTATTTTGGTCCAATTCGTGTTGATTATTTCTTTTCAGAAGGGTCGTAGACCATGGTATTTTCCGTAGTATAGGTGAATGTAACGTCATGGTCGGGCATAGGAAAGTGAAAGCAGTAACCATATTTTTCGTCATAGGTAGCGTTGATCTCTTGTCCATCAAGATAGAAGGTATAACGTGTGTCCGTTGCCCATATTTCGAGTCTGAAGCAGACTTCTTCTCCAACGGCATAAATGCTTTTGGGTGGTTCGTTGGTTCTCGGATCGAGGTACATAAAATTAGCTCCGCCGAAATCCAAGGTGTACATCGGTGGTTGGAAAGGATGGTCTTTTTTAGAATCAATAGCCATAACAGGAAGCGTTAAAAAGATGAGTAAAAAGGAAATAATTTTTTTCATATCTATTTAGATTTGGTGATTCTGAAGGAGTAGTATTTCTGTCCGAAATAACTGATAGCCACCGTAATGAGCGTGATGAGCATCTTACTTGGTGTCGGATACCAACCGAATATTTCCACACATAGTTTGAGACCGAAATAGTTCACTGCCAAGTTGATAGCCACAATGCTCACATACCTCAGTAACTGCCGCCATCCGTCTAATTTAGATGCCGTGAATGTCACATGTTTCTGCAACCAGAATCCGGTAAGTAGCGTAATCGGAAATACGATACAAAGGGTAGCAATATGGGGAGTGAGACATAATTGGTAATTGGTAATTGGTAATTGGAATAAACCAAGTCATGGCCTATAACAAAGTTATAGATGAGGAAGTAAAGCACCCAATCGAGTACCATATTCCCTCCTCCGCAAGCCGCATAGCGGAACAATTGTTCAGATATCCATTTGGAGAACGGACGGTAGAAGAAATCGATTATACGAGTAATTATTTGCGCCAAACGGTTCATAATCAGAACAGGTATCCCATCTTCACATAAAAATTAGCCCATTTGGCATTGTCCTGCTTATTGATAGGCATCGCCCAATCCGCAGAGAGAACAAAGTTCTCGTTCATACCTATTTTGAGTCCCACACCGGCTGTCATATGCGGCATATATACATCCTTGTCCGAAGATTTGAAATACGAGTCATAATCATCTCCGGCTGCTTTGACACTCTCTTGGAGGGTAGTGTATTGACCGTTGGTGTGACGATTGACGAGGTCGTCCAAGTTATAGGGTTGTGTAATCACACCCAGGTCGAAGAACGGATTGAGACCTACAAAGAAATGCTGGCGTCCAATATCGAAATTGACCACGCGGAAGCGGAATTCCACGTTCGCAAACGCAAATCCGTTCGCCAGAATACGATTCGCCATCATACCGCGGATGGAGTTACCACCTCCCAATCCCTCGTAATACACACGCTGGATAAAGAGGGCGTTGAGATAGTTATTCATGTAGAACGGTGATCGTCCGGCAATGTTATTCTGAGTGCCGATACGGTAGGCAAAAGTGATACGGTTGATGCCGTTCTTATCGGTGTAGCACGGGATATAATGACGGAACGTGAAGTTAAACTGCAAATGATTATATCCCGCTGAGGCCTGCTGACCGTAGCCGGCATTGAAGGCCGCCGAGTAGGTGAAGAACGCGTCGGCATATATACCTTTGTTCGGACCCTGACGCTTGTCACGTGTATCAAATGTGATACCGCCGCGAAGATAAGGATGCCAACCTCCACGCATCTCATCCTTGCCGATAAGTCCCCATTCCTTATACTTGCTGTAGAGCAACTGTTCATCGGGATTCAGCGCTTTCTGATGATCCAGCGAAGCATCATACGTACGCTTTCCGTTAAGCATATCGATGTCACAATCATCAATGATATAACCCAATACACCCAAGCCGGCGTTCCATTTCAGGTCTTTGTAGATCGTTCCTTCGATGTCACCCGCCACACGAATCAGGTCCCGTTTGTATTTGTAGAACACACGCGAACGATAGTTGTCGAGGTCCATTTTGCCGGCACTCTTGTTCCAGTTATGCCAACTGTAATGATAAACCGACTGATAGCCGTTGAAGCCGTAGAAATCGCACATGGCGTCCGGCAGATAGGTCGCGTCCAGCGTCAGACGATACCCCGGGATGAGGTACTTCGAGTCGTAGTTAACGCGGAAAATACCATGGTGTTTGGTAGTGTAAGCGGCCTCGATATAAAGCGAATGGATATATTCGGGATACTGCTTCCCGTCTCCATAATCGTAAATATTCGTCAGCACACCGCCCTGAAAACCATAGTCCGCATCATAGGCCACAGAAGGCAGGATACCGAAGTTCCAACCCGTCTTTATCTTGCGTCCCAACGAGTCTACTTCCTGCGGCTTCGGTTCTTTCTTCTTCGCCGCCATAGGCAATGCCAATAGGGCCGCCAACAAAAGGATGATATATTTTTTCATTTGATTAAAATTTTCTAGTTTTCTATAACTCTAGATTTCTGGAATTCTAGGGTAATACATAAGCGATCGCTACGCCCAAATACGTTCCGATGGCATAACCTACCAAACCGATCACAATACCGGAGATCAGTACTTTTTTGTTTTGCATCGCGCCCACAACCGGCGGAACGAAAGGAGGAGAACAGAGCAGCGCTATCTGACTCACGCAAAACAGGTCTCCGCTCACATGCGCGATACGGCAGAAAAGAAGGTGTATCAACGCCGCAATAATCATCACCCAACCCACGAAACAACCTATCATCAGCGAACCCCCGTTCACGCTGTGAATATCAAAGAGGGAAGCCACAATGACGGAGAAAATCAGGATAAAGAACATACCCAATTCAAAGGTCTTCGGCAGCTCACGCACTTTCTTGAAAAACGAAGCGATGATAGCCAGCGTGGTGATCGTCAGGATAACGACCAACTCATTTAACGTACCTGTTATCAGCAATGCCAATCCGGCACCGACAGCCAAAAACAGCACACTAAGTCCCAAACCGATAAACATGCCGCCTACATTCTTACGATCGAACATGCCGCGGTAGTTCTCTACATCCTTCGTCTCCACATCTTCATCCTTGCGACCCTTGCGGGTGATATCTTCGTAAGGTAAAATCTTACGGAATACTTTGTATCCGCCGCCGATGATGAAGAAAATATACGGCGTAGTCAGTACCATCTCAAAGGCAAGTACAATCGCCATCAGCGTCTTATCCACACCCAGCGAAGCACCCAAAGCGTTGAAATTCATTGTTCCGCCTGTATAGATGCCCGTCATCATCGCCGCCACTTTGTTAAACTCCGGAATATCCGGTGTATGGAAAATAAAATAACCGCTTACTACTGCCATCAGCACTGCAATGATTCCTCCCGTCAAAGACCATATCGTTTTGGGCAACGCTTTGGTCCATAATTTGAAATCGCAGTTGAAAAGCATCAGAGGGATTGCCAACGGTACCGCCACTGACATGATAGTTGACTGCAGTTTGCCGAACGCCAACGCAGCGTCCGTGCCGGCTTCAAAATGTACAAAACCGGTCAGCGCAAAAATAATTCCTACTGCGTAGGCTGCCACCACGGTTCCTACTTTCTGCATCCATTTCAGGCGTTTGAAACACTCGATAATCAACACCGGAACAAGGATGTACAACGCTATAATCACATAAGCTCTAATCATGCTTTTTTATTGTTTTAGTTGCCTTACTTGGTACATATATTCCTGCAGGAAAATCCAGAACGGCATCGTGATAAACATGGTCAACGGAATACATATCACTTGCCATACGTACTGCACCGAATTATGAAACGCCGGATCTTTCACTTTCCATCGGATAAGCAGCCAAACGGTCCATAGAGGAATCGTCAGCGCCAGACTGACCAGAAAAAGCGGAGATAACAACGCCAACATCACCACTAACAACCATCTCGGCCACCGATGACGTTTGAAACGGTTGAAGGGCGCAGGAGGATTCTCTTTCAATTTCTCGAAATTCTCCTCGTAATGGGAATCATCCGGCACCCACAGTATCTGCTCTCTCATCCGCTTGGTTAACTCTTCACGGAGTGCCATTATCAACTGCGGACGATCCAAATCACTGTGGTCTTTTGTAAACTGCGTCACGTTTATAGGCGCGCCTATATTCACGGTCAAGCTGTCCCATAAATGGTAATAATCACCGTATTCCAAACCCACCGGCAGTATATAAACCGGCTTCTCCGCCCCAAACTCATCGTTTGCACGCAAAGCGATACGGAAAATTCCTTTGCTCAACGGCAATAATGAATGCATCGGGCGGTGTGTACCTTCGGGCAAAATACAAAACGGTACGCCGTCATGCAAAGTCTCGACCGCTTTTTCCATTGTCTCATCATTATGCCTCACTTCATCTACTCCGTCACGCATACGACGAATAGGCATAATCTTCAACCATGTCAGAATCTTCGCCTTTTTGGAATCCTTGAAAATATCTGCTCGAGCCACGAACACTTTGCGGGAACGGTCTATTCCCAATATCGCCATGGCATCGCATAGCGCGTTTGTGTGATTGGGCGCAAAAATAACCGCACCGTCCGTGGGGATATTCTCTTTTCCTACGTAGTGAATATGGCGGTAAGAACGACGAAACATCCAATCTACGTACGGACGCAGGAAATCATATAATTTATTTCGGTCTTGTATCTGCCCCATCTTTTTTGCACAAAATCGGGTGCAAAGATACAATATTTTTTTCAATTGAACAAAAAAAATGAATATTTTTCAACAATTTCTTGCAAATTATTTGGTCATTTCAAAAAAAAGCAGTACTTTTGCAGCCGCAAAAACTAAACAACAAACCATTATGGACGATTATCACGCGGAGAATGCAACAAGTACGTGCCAAAAAATTTTTGGGACAGCACTTTTTGACGGACCTGAACGTCGCCCGAAAAATTGCTGAAACCCTCACCTCGGGCCGAACGATAGAAATCGGACCGGGAATGGGTGTTCTTACTCAATTCCTTCTTAAAAATCCTGCTATACAACTCACGGCTATCGAATTAGACCGCGAGTCGGTTGCCTATCTGCGTGAGTGGTATCCGGAGTTGGATCTGATAGAAGGAGATTTTCTGAAACTCGACTTGGATAAACTGATTCCCGATGGTCAATTCAACGTCATCGGTAATTATCCGTATAATATATCCAGTCAGATTTTCTTCAAAATACTCGATTATAAAGACCGTATTCCAGTTTGCTCAGGAATGATTCAGAAAGAGGTGGCGGAACGGATTGCTTCCAAGCCGGGCAAGAAAGCGTACGGGATATTGAGTGTACTTTTGCAAGCTTATTATGATATAGAATATCTGTTTACGGTAGATGAATATGTGTTTAATCCGCCGCCTAAAGTCAAATCGGCTGTGATCCGAATGACGCGGAACAAGCGACGACGGTTGGACTGCGACGAGGCGCTGTTTAAGACCATTGTGAAAACGGCTTTTAACCAGAGACGAAAACAGATGCGCAACTCTCTTCAACAGCTGGTAGGAAAGGGAAATTCCATCCTCGAAGAGAAGATTTTCACAATGCGCCCCGAACAGCTGACAGTGGAACAATTTGTTGAACTTACTAAAATGATTGAACAACATGTCTGAAATCAAAATATTCTATAAAGATAAGGAGAAAATCAAAGTAGCCCGTTCCATCTCCGCACTCAAAGAGCTCGATAAGAAAGATATTATCTGGATCGATCTCCTTGATGTGTCGGATAAGACGGAGGACACTCTGGAAGGATTTCTCAAAATAGATATCCAGGAAGATGAGGAAATGGAGGAGATCGAGTTCTCCAGCCGGTATATACAAACCGATGACTCGATCGTTGCCAACAGTAACTTCCTGAAACCTAACTTCGAAATGGAGCCTGTCAACTTCATTTTGAAGAACTCTATTTTGGTATCCATCAGGGATGTGGAACTGGATACCTTCAACGAGACATTCAAGAAAGTATTCGTTAACACGCGTAATTTCCCGACGGGCTTTCATGTATTGGTGGCACTCATGGAAACACGAGTGGAGAAAGATGCCGATATGATTGAGGATACAACGGATATGATTACCGCACTCTCCCAACAGATCAATGCCGAGTCGGACCACGTGGATGAAGATTTGCTCGTACAAATCAAGGACTTGCAGGAAAAAGTAACCATCATCCGTCAAAATATAATGGATAAACAGCGGGTTATATCCAACTTCCTAAAATGCGATTTCTTCCCGGAAGAGTTATATCCGCGTTTGACGATGATTATCAAAGATATCAACTCTCTGTTTGATTATACGCGGTTCGGTTTTGACCGTCTGGACTACCTCCAGGATACATTCCTCGGTCTCGTTAATATCGAACAGAACCGTATCATCAAGATCTTCACCGTCATCAACATCATCTTCCTTCCGCCTACACTCATAGGCAGTCTGTACGGAATGAACTTTGATTTTATGCCCGAACTGCATTGGCGATTCGGTTATCTCTTTGCGCTCGGACTGATGATAATGTCCGTTGTACTTATCTTGTTGATATTCAGATTAAAAAAATGGTTATAAACAAGTTATTTACAATTATAATTAATAGTGGTTCAAAACATGTTCCACATCACATTTATCAAACTGTCTAATTTTATACCTACAACTCTTATAACCCACTAATCCGTTAATCCACTAATCATTACGAAATTTATTAACATTATTAACATCTAATCATATTCATGGATTTAGAAAAAAAAGAATATATAAGTAAAATTAAATCCTTAGCCAAAGAAAAAAATGCTGTTATCTTTGCTCATTACTATACTCGTCCTGAAATACAAGAAATAGCCGATTTCATCGGAGATTCTTTAGCTCTCGCGCAACAGGCTACGCGCGTGGACGCGGATATATTAGTAATGTGTGGAGTGCATTTTATGGGGGAGACGATGAAGATTCTTTGTCCGGATAAGAAAGTATTGATTCCGGATATGAATGCCGGGTGTTCATTGGCCGACAGTTGCAAGGCAGAAGACCTGAAACAATTCATCTATCAGCAATCATCCATCAGCAATCAAAAATACACGGTAGTGTCCTACGTGAACACGACCGCGGAGGTGAAGGCGTTGACGGATATAGTGGTTACCTCTTCCAATGCCAAAAAGATTGTGGACCAACTGCCTAAAGATGCCAACATCATTTTCGGTCCCGACCATAACCTGGGTGCTTATATCAATTCGGTAACAGGAAGGAATATGATTCTTTGGAACGGTGCCTGTCATGTACACAGCCGATTCTCATTAGAAGCTTTATTGCAACTGAAAAAAGAAAACCCCGGAGTGGAGGTACTCGCCCATCCGGAATGCAAGGCACCTATCTTGGCGCAGAGCGACGTAATAGGTTCTACGAAAGCACTCCTCGAGCATACTATCCAATCGCCCGCCAAACGCTTTATAATCGCTACGGAAAGCGGTATTCTGTTTGAGATGCAGCGTGCTTGTCCGGATAAAGAGTTTATTCCTGTTCCACCGGAAATGACGGAGGGTGTAGGATGCAGCTGTAATGAATGCGAGTATATGCGGATGAATACGCTTGAGAAAGTATATAACTGTCTCTTGAATGAAAGTCCCGAGATGCAAGTAAAAAAAGAGACAGCCGAAAAAGCCGTCTCTGCTATACGAAGAATGCTCGAAATGAGCTGATAGTAATCCGCTAAAATGCGGATTATTTTTTTGCTTTGATCTTTCTGCCGAAATTATAACCTGCGCGGATAACAGGTTCCAGAGTAGCCGTATCGCCGGCAAGCGAGATATGCAAATAATTTGATGAATTTTTTTATGGTACTCAAAGAACAACTGCTCAAAAGCTTCCGTTGTCAAACCAGTATTAATTTTAATAATCTCCATTCTCCGTATGAAAGGATTTCGACGGGATGTAAGTTATACAAGCCGGCTTTGTGCGTAAGGGCTTCTATATCGGATTCGTAGAATCCGCTTAACCAGAGTTGTCCACCGGGTGCCAGGCAGGCCGCATAAGAGGGCATGTTGGCGAGTAAGATATTGCGATGGATATTAGCTACTATAAGGTTGAAGGTGGAGTGCTGAAGGTGTAAAGAATCCAAGACCGGTCCACATAGTTCGACGTCGATTGTTTCGTTATTGAGTGCGGCATTCTCTCGGGCGTTGGAAACACTCTTATCGTCGATATCCAGTGCCAGCACAGTTGCGGCTCCGAGTCGTTTGGCAAAGATAGCCAATACGCCTGTACCTGTTCCGTGATCCAAGACGCGCTTACCCTTTATATCGTTCGCCATGAGTGCCTCAATCATCATGGAGGTGGTCTCATGGTATCCGGCGCCGAACGCACAATGCGGAATGATACGGATACCCAAGGGCAGTTCCTGTACCGGATGTTCGGCTTCCCAGGCAGCATTCCAGTTTTCATCGGGACATGCTTCGATGCCCCTTAACTGCGCCTTTTCTTCTGCGGCAAAGAGTGCTTCAATAGCTGATTGGTTAGCGGTCCATAGTTCGGAAGGGATATAGGCGTCTTGACCGTCAAAGGTATCAAAGCCGGCATCAAACAAGGATTGAACAAAAAGGTCTTTTTGCCATTCTTCGTCGAAATGCAAGTCAATATGGGCTACGTGGTATCTCATGTTAAAAGAGTTTTAACTGTCTGTCCCGGAAAATCTGATAGCCTACCTCGCAGTTGATGCACTCATGGTGCTGGCAGTAGTTCTGGTATAGATGCAGCAAGGCTTGGGTATCGGCGGCATTGCGTATCGTTTGTCCCAGCACGCGCCACTGACGGACAATAGTGTTATTCTCCGGCGCGATACGTTCCATCAGGGCTTGCGCATCGAAAGAGCCGTTCCGGTGTTTCGCGTACGCGTATTTATAAGGAATAACAGTATTTATAAGCAGAATATCTATACTGCTCTTACCCATCTTATCTACCGTAAACAACTCTTCCAATTCCTTCAAGTTATTTGTATCCAATATCTTACTAAGCATATTTTCAGACTTATAAAGCAATTCAGCAAATTGTCTGATTCGCAACTCAGGACTATTCTGCGGACGTAACTTACCCTGTTTCCACATTGTTCCGTCCATGGGCGTCAAGCCGAACTTCGTCCGCAGGAAGGCATATTCTTTGGCTAACTCACTAACTTGTTCATTCTTTATTAATCCTGCCTGCCCCATCAGTATAGCTGTCAATTGAAAGAGACTGTTCCGATGTTTCTGCAGATACGAAAGGGGCGTATTGATGGCCAGTTGTTCGAAAGGCAGGCTGTTGGTATGAAAGCCGAAATTACGCGCCAGCGATATATACAGCGCGTGTTCCCAGCTGCCTTTGGTGATCTCCAACAGTCGCTCAATAGATGCCCGTTTGCATTCCAGCCGTTTGTATAGCAAGGTCTTTCGCCAACCCTCCGTCAGTAAGTTCGGATCGCGTAACAACTGCTCTGCGCATCCTATTCGGGCTACTGCACTGTCCATCTGCTGTGCCGACTCGAACAAACGGGTCAGATAATCTTTGTCGGACGGATAATTAAATGCACATTGCGGCACGAGTTCCCCTTTCGAATTATAAACAGGCTTATCCGCAATCCGTACGACATGCAAAATGACATTATCATAAGCGCTGTCCAGATGGTGGCGGTGTTTCGTCCAGTCACTCGCGCATACATGAATCTCTATATTGCCTACCCATTCTTTGCCGTCAATTCGCACGCGCGCATGGCTGTAATCGGGTCCGGCATCCCTGTTATGCTCACCCACTGACAAGATCTCCACAGACTTTCCGTCCGTGGTCTGTTGTTCAAAACCCGCCCACAGGCAGTGCTCCCAAATATAATGCAATACAATCTCCGGCATAAATCATCAATTATCAATTATTAATCATCAATACAATAGGTAAATGGTCCGAGAATCCGTTCTGGTAATGAAACCCGTTGTACGTCCGTTTGGGTCTGAGTCCCATCTGTTTCTCATCCGTCTCCAGGATCCACTCGGCCTCATAGACATACGCGTTGCTGAGGCTGTCTAACGCCGGCGACACATAGAAATGATCTAAAAAAGTCCATCGTCCCTGATACTTGTGCGTACCGGTGGTACGATTATCGATTTTCGATTCTCGATGATCGATTTTATCCACTAATCCACTAATCGCTAATCCGTCATCGTTCATATCTCCCATGACGATAATCTTCGCTTGTGGATCCACGGAATAGACGGAGTCCACCGCCCGTTGCAGTACCTTTTGCGCTGCCTCTCTTTTCCATTCGCTTTCCGCTTTCCCGCTTCGCTGACTGGGCATATGGCAGACAAAGAAATGAATCGTATCCCGCTTATCTATCCGCGCACAGACATACAATATATCGCGGGTAATCAATTCCTCTAACCCACTAACCTCTAATCCACTCACCCTTATCGCCCTTGTGGCGAGCGTATCTATGCGCGATTTCTTGTATATAAGCGCCACGTCTATTCCGCGGCGGTCCGGACTCTCATAATGCACAAAAGCATACTCTCCGCGGCGGAGGGTATTGCAGAGTTTGCTCACGCATGCCGCATTCTCAATCTCCTGCAAACCTGCAATATCCACCCCTTGCCACTCGCCTATATGGGTCAGTACCCGCGCTATATTCTCCACTTTCCGTTCGTAC
>JAFVHA010000037.1 GCA_017478035.1 Paludibacteraceae bacterium
TACGGGTCTTTCTTCTCCGGGTAATAGGTCAGCCGGTAGTTCTCCAGTCCTGCCAGTTCGACAGCCTTCGCGATGGCGTTGTCAATATTACCGATCTCGTCCACGATGCCGATCTCTTTGCCCTTGAAACCTAACCATACACGACCTTCGCCAATCGATTTGATATAATCCTGACTCACGTGACGTCCTTCGGCGCAACGGCTGGTAAAGAGGTCGTAGCCGCGCTCGATCATCGCTTGCATCAGTTGGCGCTCTTCGTTATTCATGCCCTTCATCACCATATTGCCAAGCAACTCCGAATGTTTGTTCGTACCCACGCCGTCAATGTCAATTCCTACTTTATTGCGCAGTTTGCCGTAATTGGGGATGGTACCGAAGATACCGATCGAACCGGTGAGTGTGGTCGGCTCGGCATAGATATAATCGGCGCCGCAGGAGATATAGTAACCACCCGAAGCAGCATAGTCACCCATCGAAACAACCACAGGGATGCTGTCCGCCTTGATATTTTGAATGGCATGCCAAATCTGCTCGCTGGCGTCTGCCGAACCGCCCGGACTGTTCACACGCAGAACAAGCGCCTTGACATCTTTGTTCTTGCGGATTTTCTTAATCGTCTTTACAACGTCTTTACCCACAATACCGTCACCGCTGTCGTCTGTGATGGTTCCTTCGAGATAGAGCACAGCCACTTTGTCTTTTGCTTTGGATTTGGGACGCTCCACTTTCGCCAGTTTGCCGGTAGTCAGTGTCTTGTACTCTTTCGTGCCGGCATAAACACGCAGCAGCGAATCGATATCCTGCGTATAAACAATCGTATCCACCAATCCGGCAGCAAGGACATCCTCTGCTTTCTGGAGACCCATATAGCGGTCAGCAAGCGCATCAAGTTGCTCTACGGTCAGATGACGCGAAGCGCTGATAGCGGATTTGTATTCATTCCAGATACCCTCCAGATACTGCATCGTTTGCAAACGGTCAGCGTCCGACATGGAGGTGCGGAAATACGGTTCAACCGCAGACTTGAACGTACCTACTTTGAGGATTTGCATCTCTACGCCTATTTTCTCCAACAAGCGGGTATAATACATCTTTTGGGCAGCCAGACCGTTCCATTCCACTTGACCGGTCGGGTCCAGACAGATACGGTCGGCTACGGAAGCTACGTAATAATTCGTTTGTCCGTAGTTCTTGGCAGAGGCAAGAACCCATTTGCCACTGGTCTTGAAATCCAGCAAAGCGTCGCGGATAGCCTTGGCACTTGCCGGCGCCATAGAGAGCTCTGCGCCGTCCAGCCAGATACCGAGGATATTGTCATCATTCTTGGCAAGACGGATATTCGAGAGGATGTCATCGAGTCCGACGGTCTCGCTACTGGCATAATTACCAAAAGGAACCTCTCCCATCAGATCTGCAAAAGGATTGTCTTCCTTGGCCTGCTCTACCAGGTCACCTTTGAGTTGGAGCCGGTAAACGGTCTTATCCTCCAGTTTGATACTTGACGACGAGAACATGTCTCCCATCATAAAACCGATAATCGCGCTGCAGATGAAATACACCGCGAAGAAAATGAGGCAACCGCCGAGGCAGCCTACTCTGCGACGAGGGCGCGCTTGCTCTCCCTCCGCACTTCTACGAGAAATAAAAATCATACCTGTTGTAATTTTAAGTTAAATGATAATCTATGGTAAGGCGTTACGCCGTATTTCTTCAATGCTTCATAATGTTCGGCCGTAGGGTATCCCTTGTTGTTTGCCCAGCCGTATTGCGGATATTGCTCATGGAGCCTCATCATCTCATCGTCCCTGTAGGTCTTGGCGAGCACGCTTGCCGCCGCGATGGACATATACGTGGCATCTCCGTGAACCACCGTGTGCGCCGGGATCTCCAACAACTCGCCTTCGGGCACGTAAGGTTTCCATTTATTGCCGTCCACAAGGATATGCTGGGGACGGATGCTCAGTTTATCCAAGGCCCGCTGCATGCCGATAATCGAACATTGTAATATATTACGCTCGTCAATCTCTTTCGGACTCACTTCCACCACCGCCCAGGCCAGCGCTTCACGCTCAATAACGGGTCGCAAGGTATAACGCTGCTTGTCCGTGAGTTGCTTGGAGTCATTGAGCCATTCGAACTCAGGAACCAGCTTCGCCCGCTTGGGGTCCAGAATGACTGCTGCGCAGAACACGCTTCCCGCCAGCGGTCCTCTTCCCGCCTCATCACACCCAGCTTCCACCAAGCCCCCTATCATATGAGTCTTCAACATAACTAGATATCTAGATTTCTAGAGTTCTAGAATGGATAACCGATCGCAAAATGGAACGTCATGTCCCTTTTCCATCCCAACCCGTTTTGCGCGATGCGCCATTCCTTGCCTTCACTGATACGACTCGGATCATACAGCTTGACACCGAAATCGATACGGAAGATGAAGATGGACAAGTCAAAACGGACTCCCACTCCGTAACTCCACGCTATCTGCTTATAGAACGTATCCCATTGGAATACGCCTCCGGGTTGGGTCGGATAATCATCGATCGTCCATATATTTCCTGCATCCGTGAACGCGGCCAACTCCAGGAATTTAAGTACCTTATAGCGATATTCTAGGTTCAAATCCAATTTGATATCCCCCACCTGCAGATCATACACCAACATACCGTCCAGTCCGGCAAACTGCCCCGGACCGAGTCGGCGTGCCTGCCATCCGCGTACACTGTTCGAGCCTCCGCCGAAATAGCGTTTCTCAAACGGCAACACATCTGCGTTCAGGAATGGAACCGCGATACCCAATCCGGCATGGAACAGCAGATGATGCTTGGGCTGGATGATACCGTGAAAAGTGAAGTTCGCGTCCCCCTTCGCGTACTGCGAGAAAGGAATCTTGAGAATCAGATAATTGCCTTCTTCGTTTTGGGGAAGATGAGCCAGTTTGCTTAAGCCGTACAACGCATTGCCGGCTGTCTCCGCACGTAACGAGAACTGGAAATACGAGCGGTTGGGATAACGCTGACTGTACGAACTGTACGAACAGGTATAACTCCAATCGAGGATGAAATGGTCTTCGTAACTGGCTAACATCAGCGACGAGCGATGCAGGAAACGGTTCACGAAGTCATCCGACATCCACGGCACGTAGATATAATTGATATCGACCAGGTTGAACTGGTGGGTCCACCGGCTGCCGGGTTGACGGGGAATGGTATAACCGAGCGTCGCATTGGCGATGGTACGGGTGTACTCATCCGGCCGTTGCTGGTAGTTATAACCGATATTCACTTTCACGTTGGACGGGAAAAGAAGTCCCGCTTCGGCTTTGGCCTCAATCGCCCTACCGCCGTTCTGGCGCCATTCATAGGAAGCGCGTGCTCCGATCGTCAGCAACTCTGCGCCGCGGAAGATATTCTTGTTCGCATAATTGACTCCTGCCGCGATGCCCCAATCGCCGGCACTGTACGTTCCCTCCAGTTCCGCAGAAACAGAGTTCATACGTCCGCGCGAGACGGTAATGGTACAATCGAGCAGGGAGTCGGAATCGGCGACCGGCGTGAAGGCGATATCCACGTATTTGACAGGCGGCAGCGCATTCATCCGGGCGTAGGTTCGCTCCACGCGCCATTCCGCATAGCGGTCGCCGTCATGCAGACGCGTGGTTCGCTTAAGCGTATTCCGGCGCAGGAAAGGCTTGTCCTGATTGAACGTCACCTCCCGTATCGAATAACGTGTATGCAGACGTTTGAGATCTGCCGAATCCATCTCCTCCACAAAAGGCGCCAGATGGATACTGATATCCACCTCATGGGAGTTGAGCGAACTGTCGGCGGTAAACTCTAACATCGATTTCTCGAAATAGTAATAACCCATGTTCCGGATGGCTTTCGTGATCCGCTCACGCTCTTCGTCCAGAACCGCCGTAGAGAACTGCTCTCCCTCTTTGACCACACACCGCTGTTTGTTCTGCGCAACATTCCGGACGGCCTCGAAGGGAACGTCCACCGAATAATGGCGAATCTTATAGGGCTGATGTGCCGTGACGCTGTAGGTAAGCCGGATCTTGCGGTCTTTGATGATTTTCTGGGTGTCCACTTGCGCCTGGAAATACCCCATGTTGTTCATCTGCTGCTTGAGTTGCTGCATACTGGCCTTGGTCAACTCCTCGTCGTAAATAACGGGCGCTTCACCCATCTTAAAAGCATTGTGGGCAAGGCGTTTCTTCGATTTCGTAGTCGTGTCCGAAGGCGCCGTGTTATATACATGCAACTGCAACTTCCAGAAGCCGAGAATCTCCGTGTTCTGTTTCTGCCGCAGGTAGTTCCGGAGATTGCTTGTCGAAACGGACTTGTCATCCGTACATTGAACGTAAGCCTTGTCTAACAGGTACCGGTCAGCCGGCACAAACTTCGTTGTGTTACAGGATGTACAAAGGCACAAAGCACAAAGTACAACCGCCAAAAATCCATATGTGCGCAATACGCGTAACATAATTAGCGTGCAAAATTACAAAAAAACTTGCATATATGCAAATTTTTTACTACTTTTGTGCCGTATTTCAAGATTATTATGGAGAAAATCAGCAAATCGCAGGTCAAACTTGTTAAAAGTTTGCAACTCAAAAAATACCGTGACGAACTCGGACTCTTTGTCGCCGAAGGGGAAAAATGTGTGTCAGAACTCATCAAAGCCTTCGAACTTGTTCATCTCTATCGCGAGGGCGAAAATGCCACACGCACGGAGATTGAGCAAATGTCCGGCCTAAAAACTCCGCAAGGCGTCATCGCCGTCTTCAAGAAAGGTCTGTATTCCGTCAGTGAAACGGTCAGTACTCTGTCAGGCGAAGCCGGTCTTATCCTTGCGCTGGATGGCATCCAAGACCCGGGAAACCTCGGTACCATCATCCGCACCTGCGACTGGTTCGGCGTACATGATATCGTTTGTTCGCTCGACACCGCTGATTGTTATAATCCGAAAGTGGTACAAGCCACGATGGGTGCGCTTGCCCGCGTTCGCGTCCTCTACGTGGACTTACCCGCATGGCTTGAATCACAAATCAAAAATCAAAAATCAAAAATCGCCATCTACGGCACTCTCCTTGACGGCAAAGACATGTATGACGTCGTGTCGTCAGGTCGTCATAACGGTATCATCGTCATGGGCAACGAAGGCAACGGTATCTCCAAAGAAGTGCGGTCTCTTGTCACCCACCCCATTCGTATTCCTTCTTATCCCAAAAACGGTGCTTCCGAGCACCCCGGAAAAAGCGAAGAGGCTCCCGAAGTCATCGAAAGCCTCAACGTTTCTATTGCTACCGCGATTGTGCTCGCAGAGTTCCGCAGATAAATCGAATCGCGTATTAATCGCGTGTTAATCACGTGTTAATAGCCTAATACAGTTCCCTTGCAATCCGTTGTTTTCAAGGGTTCACAGAGGGATCATGGCGGATTAGTACGCACTCATCTGTTCGCGTACGGCATTGTTGATGAAATCCGCGAACTGCTGAATCGTCATGGAGCCGTCTCCTTCGGGAGCAGGTTGACCGCTTGATTCGCCGCCTTGACGACGCACGCTTACCTTGCCCTCTTCGGCTTCTTTCTCTCCCACAACCAGCATGTACGGGATATGTTTGAGTTCGTTATCGCGAATCTTACGTCCGAGTTTCTCATTACGGTCATCTACGATAACGCGTACATCCTGCGCTTCGAGGATCTCCTTCACTTTCCATGCGTACTCGTTCGATTTCTCGGAGATAGGCAGTACAACGGCCTGATCCGGTGTCAGCCACAACGGGAACTTACCGGCGGTGTGCTCAATCAGTACGGCTACGAAACGCTCCATAGAGCCGAACGGCGCACGGTGAATCATCACCGGACGGTGTTTCTGGTTGTCCTCACCCGTGTATTCCAGTTCAAAACGTTCCGGCAGGTTATAGTCCACCTGGATGGTACCTAACTGCCAGCGGCGTCCGAGTGCATCCTTGACCATGAAGTCGAGTTTCGGGCCATAGAAAGCGGCTTCGCCGGTCTCTTCGCGAGCCGGCAGATTCATCTCCTTGCACGCCTCGCGGATAGCGTTCTCTGCGTGCTCCCATATCTCGTCCGAGCCCACATATTTCTCGTGGTTGTTCGGGTCGCGAAGCGAGATCTGCGCCTCGTAGTTCTCGAAGTTCAATGCCTTGAAAATGATATTGATGATCTCCATGACGCGGATGAATTCCTGCTTTACCTGATCGGGACGGCAGAAGATATGCGCATCATCTTGAGTAAAGGAGCGTACACGCGTGAGGCCGTGGAGCTCACCGGATTGCTCATAGCGATAAACGGTACCGAACTCCGCGCAGCGGAAAGGCAGGTCCTTGTACGAACGCGGACTGTTCTTGTATATCGCACAGTGGTGAGGACAGTTCATCGGTTTGAGCAGATAGACTTCGCCCTCTTCCGGCGTGGTGATGGGCTGGAAAGAGTCCTTGCCGTAGTGATCCCAGTGACCCGAAGTCATATACAGCTGCTTGCTTCCGATATGCGGCGTGATGACCTGCTGATAGCCGTAACGCTTCTGGATCTTCTTGAGGAAATCCTCAAGACGCAGACGCAGCGCTGTACCTTTCGGCAACCAGATAGGCAGACCTTTGCCCACCATGTCCGAGAACATGAATAACTCGAGGTCCTTACCGATCTTACGGTGGTCACGTTTCTTGGCTTCTTCGAGCAACGCCAGATACTCATCGAGCATCGCTTTCTTGGGGAATGAGATACCGTATATACGGGTCATCATGGGTCGTTTCTCATCGCCGCGCCAGTAGGCTGCCGAACAACTCAGCACCTTAACCGCCTTGATCGGCTCCGTACTCAAGAGATGCGGACCCTTGCAAAGGTCGGTGAAGTTACCTTGGGTATAGGTAGTGATATGTCCGTCTTCGAGTTCGGAGATCAACTCGCATTTATAGGTCTGACCCTTGTCTCCAAAGGCTTTGAGCGCGTCGGCTTTGGCAATGGATTGTTTGACGAGTTGCTCTTTGCGGGCACGGAGTTCGAGCATCTTGTTCTCGATGGCGGCAAAGCAGGTGTCGTTGATGACTACGCCCTCGGGCGGCATGACGTCGTAGTAGAATCCGTTCTCGATAGCTGGGCCGATACCGAACTGGATACCCGGATAGAGCTCCTGCAGCGCCTCTGCCATCAGGTGAGACGAGGTATGCCAGAAAGCATGTTTGGCTTCGGGGTCGTCCCATTTATGGAGTTTGATAGCGCAGTCTGCCTCGATGGGCTGATTGAGCTCAACAATGGTAAATTGGTCTGCACTCTTGACACTTGCACACAGGATATCCTGCGCCAGACGCGAACTGATTGACTCAGCTATTTGCAGCGGCGTGATGCCGCTTTCGTATTCACGGACGCTTCCGTCCGGAAAAGTAATATTAATAATCATAATAGTTTGGCACGTTTTTATACTTGTCTATTAAGTATTGATAGTAATAGGTTGAACAAATCACCTTACGCATATAATTATCCGGTGACCATGCTCCCCTACCGCAGAAATACATTTTTCCTTCATTCATTCCCTGACTTCCGGAGTGCTGATTTATATACTGTATGGATACAATATTGTCTCCCGTACCGGAAGTTGGAGCTATACTCAAGTAATCATCGTCATCATATTGAGAATTAATCTTGTACCTCATTTGAATTTCCCAAGGAATATTCGTATGGATATACAGTTTGTATTTAACTCCTCCTGTCTTGGCGTTAATCTCACTTACAGTTTCACCACCTGCGCGAGTACTTCCGTTTGCCAACTCGCAGTCTTCGGTTTTAATTTGGAAGGAAGCATAGGGGTTGGGCTGGGTAATAATCATCGAAGTGCTCAAACCCTCCTTATTCTTGAATATCACCTCCATCGTCCTATCGTCAGTGGGCTGATCCTGAAGCATGCTTTTATTCGCAGCTACTGTAATCTTCACGCTATTTTTTTTCTTCTCGGAGAAGGACACGCTCTCATCCGAGCAAGAGACATCCCATTCGGAGGAGGAATAGAATACACTCACAGTGAACGATGTTCCTCCTACCGGCACACTCCATTGTGAAGGAGATGCATAGGGAGCTGACACATATCTCTTAGCCCGTTTAACGGTGATCTTCTTTTCAATTTCGCCGGCTGTGAAGGTAACCACTCCTTCATCTGCAGCTTCCGTTGATTTCTCAGCAACCGTTATCTTAACCGTACCATCGCCTTCACCGGAGGATGGCGATACCGACAGCCATGATTCTCCGCAAGTAACTGACCAACTCTGATTAGATATCACTTTCACTTCATACTCGCCGCCGTAACTATTGTCGTTTATCACATTCGGAGATAGCATCAGATACGGAGCATCCCAGTCAATGACATTCTCGCCGCCGGTAATTACTTCCACTTGGCAATCCGCATAATACTTTCCGCAGTATGCGCTGATGGTTGCGTGGCCTTTCTGCTTGGCAGTCACCTTGCCATTCTCAACGGTCGCTACGGAAGGCGAGGATGATTCCCAGGTTACCTCGGGAGCAAATTTACCCGCTTCTTCAGGATTATATACTACAATCAGATTGACCGTCTGACCAATTTCCAGTTCCACGGACTTTTTATTCAGGCTGATACCTTGTAACTCGACCTCCATCTCGGTCTCCGTGTTCGTCTTCTTGCCGCAACCGATAAAGAGCAATGGAAGCAAGAGCGATAAAATAAATATTCGCTTCATATCACTTTGTTTTAGTTGTGTGCAAACCTTTGCGGGTGCAAAGGTACAACAAAATAATCAATTGTGCAAATAATTTGGACAAAAAATTTGCGTATGTGGGATTTTTGTAGTAATTTTGCAGCCGGAATAACACGTGAATACCATGAAACGAACAATTTCTCTCTTTTTAGTTGCTTTTATGCTGTGCGCCATTTCCGTTCCGGCCTTTGGTTGGGGCCAGAAAGGGCATCGTATCATTGCGCAGATTGCGTACGATAACCTGACCCGGAAAGCGCGTAAGGCGGTGGATAAGACCTTGGGTATCAAGGGCATGATCTATTGGTCCAACTGGCCGGACGAGATCAAAAGTGACACGATCTATTCCACAAGTTACGACTGGCATTTTCAGGACTTCAACGGCGGCATGAGTGACTCGCTGGTGGCGGACGCGCTCATCCATTATCCGAAAGAAGGAGGCAACCTCTTCAAGGCTTTGGACAGCCTTGTTAATGTACAAAGGAACAAGGTACAAAGTACAAAGGATAAGGTGCATACCCTGCGTTTCATAGTTCACCTCTCGGGCGACCGCTACTGCCCCATGCACATGGCGCATATGGATGACCGCGGAGGCAATGACGTGCGGATGAAATGGTTCCGCGAAGACACACGCCTCCACACCGTATGGGACACGCATCTGATTGAGTCTCAGGGATATAGTTTCTCCGAATACGCAGAGAAATTAGAGCATGAGTATGCGTACCGTAAAAAAGAGATTGAGCAGATGAGCGATGCCGAACTGCTGCTCATGAGTTATCATAAGACGGAAGCCATCTATGCGTATCAGGCTGCATGGGACGGCAACACCTACCATTATATCTACCGCTGGCGCCAACCCATGGAGGAACAGCTGTACATCGCCGGTATCCGCCTGGCAAAACTGCTGAATGGAATATTTAAATAATGAAGAGTTTATGAAGAAGACGTTTTTAACCCTATGGATTGCCCTGTGTGCGGTGGGGGCATGGGCAGGAACCAACCTGCAGGTATATTACGATTTCGGTAGTCTGAACACGGCCTGCAAGAACCAACGGAGCGACCGGATGACCACGACCCTGGAACTCTTCTACCCTGACAAATGGGGAAGCACCTTCGCCTTTGTGGACTTCGACT
Organism: Paludibacteraceae bacterium; assembly: GCA_017478035.1. Taxonomy (GTDB): domain Bacteria; phylum Bacteroidota; class Bacteroidia; order Bacteroidales; family Paludibacteraceae; genus Colicola. The sequence continues at coordinate 9,881 of JAFVHA010000037.1, forward strand.
ATTCGTTGCACCCCAACGACCCGCTCAACACCCCCTTCATGGCGTACACGGAGATCGCGAGATGCCTCAATTTCTGGCAGGAGACAAAAGCAAAAGACCTGAGCGTGCAGGTGGAATACAACGGCGGCTTGGGACTCTATTCCGCCGGACCGAAAGATATCCGCGGCTATGCCATCAATCATGCCGCGCTGGTGGGTCTCAACTACTGCCTCCACACCGCGGATTACAAGAATATCTTCAATCTCGAACTGCTATACAAATATATTCTGAGTCCGGGCAACGGCATCCATAACAATGTTCCGCTGCAGTTCACCTTTGTCTGGGGTTGCGATGATTTCTGCACTGCGCCCGGACTGCGCTTCTCCGGTTTCCTCGATGTATGGGGCGAGAAGCTGGACGGTCAACAATCCGTCGTACTCATCAGCGAACCGCAGTTATGGTATAATGTCGGCCGCTGGTTCAAATGCCCGAATCTGAATATCGGCACGGAGATCGAGTTCAGTTATAACTTCACCGGCAAAGGATTTATGTGCAATCCGTGCGTGGGAATCAAATGGACCTTTGATTAAAAAAAAGCAGCGTGGGCTGCTTTTTTTTGACTAGATATCTATAATTCTAGATTTCTAGAGTTCTCTACTGATGCTGTTCTCTCAGCAAATCATTCACCGTCTTCACCGGATTGAACGTGCTCACCGGCACTTCAACGAAGATCGTGTTCCACCGGCTCATAGCACCGTTCCATAGTCCCGGAAGCTCAAGCGCTAACAGTTCCTTTCCGTCCTTACTCTTATTGGAGATAAAGCCTGTCTGCGGATCCACGTATTTCGGCAGGTCAAACGGCTTGCCTTCGTAGTCACGGATGGCACAAACCAGATCCACCGGATTGAAATGCGTACTCTTCGCCATCAGTTCCGGGTCGCTGATCTGGGTGCTCTCCAGAATCTGGCAACTGATACTGCCGTCGGCCTCACGAACGAGGAACGGACCGCCGCCGGGTTCTCCCGTATTCTTCACCACGCCGCATACACGGATAGGACGGTTCAGTTTGGCGCGCTCTTCATCGCTCAGGTTAGGATCCTTGAGCGCCTCGAAGATACGTTTCTGCTCCGTAACGAGTACGCCGGCAAGGATCTGCTTGTAGCGAATCGTGTCTTTCTTCAGACGGTCGGGCACAACGTTGTCGATATTCTTGATGAAAACGATGTCGGCGTCCTGCTGGTTGAGGTTCTCGATGAGTGCTCCGTGGCCTCCGGGACGGAAAAGAAGCTTGCCGTCCTTCGTGCGGAAAGGCGTACCGTCCGGATTAGCCGCCAAAGTGTCCGTGGAAGGCAACTGCTCGGAGAAAGTGACGTCATATTTCACGCCGTACTTGTCCTCAAATTTCTTGATGTTCTCTGCTATATGCTGACGGAAGAGCGGCAGATGGTCATGGCTGACGGTAAAATGCAGATACACAGTCGGTTTCTGGCCGTCCTTGGCCGGTGCCACGCAGTATTGCGCACCCTCTACCAAATGCTCCAACGCGGGCGTACGCGCGCCATCGCGATATTTATGGAATAGGAGCAGACCTTTCGGCAGTTCCCCGTAGTGCATGTCATTCAGCAGATAACGCACTGCCTCCTGTCCTTCCTTGCCTGCCAGTTGGGGACCGAAAGCGAAATAGTCCTTATGCGCCAGAAAATCCTGAATAAACGGCGTCTCGATACCGTCTTCCAGATACTGGAACAGGTTCTTGAACATACGGCTGGCTGCACCGGAAGCGGGCACGAACTTAAGGATCTTATGACCCTCCTTCAGATATTGCTGCCATGCAGCGATATACTCCTCCTGCTCGGCGCGCTTCGGAGCAAGGATACCATTCTTCGTGGACGCGGGGGCTACGATGTCTAACTCCGGAAAACCGTTACGGAAACATTCCAACTGCGCTTCCGCTTTCTCTACCGAGATACCGCGAGCTTGCAATTGCTCTAAGTCTTGTGAATTAAATGTACTCATGATATAGATGATTTATGATTTTGCGACCGCAAAGTTACAACATTTTTTTGAAACATGCAAATTAATTGCATATTTTTTAGGAATTTGTTAAAATCAGACCGGTAGCCACCGTGTGACTGGCAGCTCCGAAAGTGATAAACACATGCCATATAGCATGGTAAAAAGCGTGCTCCTCGTCCAACCGGAAGAAATAAGCCCCGACGGTATAGAACACCCCCTCTGCTACAACCCACCAGAAAGCGGCATGGGACATATTCCGCCACATAGGCACTAAAATCAGCAGCGCCACCCATCCCATCGCCAGATAGAGAGCCAGAGACAGATTCGGATGTTTTCCCAAGGCCACCAGTTTGCCGATCACGCCGGCTATCACACATCCCCATAGAAAACCGAAGAGTGTCCACCCCACCCAACCGCCGACAACGGAGAGGCAGATAAGCGAATAGGAACCGGCTATCATCACGTAAATCGAGATATGGTCGAATACACGCAGACGACGCTTGAGCGCCGGCTCCGAAACGGCATGGTAAAGCGTCGAGGAAAGGAACATCAAAACCATGCCCAGGATAAACAAAGCCGTTCCCACAATCTGCCACTGAGGCCTGATGCCTTGTGACTGCGCAGCCCAATGCAAAAGCGGCCACGCTATAACAAGCGTAGCCGCTAAAGGAACTGCATGGGTCCAAGTATTCGCTTTTTCCTCGGCAGACATTACGAAATTATTTTCTCGAGACGATCGGCAATCTCGTCCATGTATTTGTTTCCGGTCTCCGGGTTGATTGGCAACGCGCCGAAATCAATCGTGATGAAGGGGTGCATACTGTTCGAGGTAACGAGCTTGAGGTCCTTACGTCCCTTGCGCACCTCCATGATCTCCGAGAACGGAACGATCACGCCCTGTGCGTACAGCAACTGATTCTCCGTATTGGCCAGCACATTACGGCCGACCAGAATATCGTGCTGATACCATACTTCGTTATTATCCCCCATATATTCCTTGATCATGGCCTCGGCCTGAGGATTCAATACCGGCGCCTGACGTCTCCACTCGTCGCGTATCCTGCTACGTTCGGCAATAGCCTCGCGCACGTGCTCCTCATTCTCATTCACATAGTCGTCAATGCTGGCCAGATACACTTTCGCACGCGAAGTGAGACCGATCAAAATCAGCACATCGGCAATAATCACCACGCCCGAATAAGCCAAGGTACCATAGTACTCCTGCAGCAGGAAGGGGAAGAGAATGAAGACGATGGCGATTACCAAACCGCCTGCCACCAACCGGCGACATTTCTTCAAACTATGCTGGATAGCATGAATGGTCTGCTCACGCGTAACCTCACGAACCACCTTCAGGCGCTCACGTGCATCGAACCAGTTCCAAACCAGGAACAGAGAAACCAATGTCCATCCGATCAGGATGAAAAGAATGGCATACAAAGAGAATTCAAGTTTCGTCATAGTAGTAGCATTTTAATGTCCACAAATAGACAAATTTCAATTTCTGCTGCAAAGTTACAACTTTTTTTGGATATACGCAACAGATTTCGTATGTTTTTTAGCATAAAAATGATTTTTTCTTGCATATATGCGGATTTTTCCGTAAATTTGCACCCTAAAATGTAGTAAATATCCGTTAAATTATAAAATTCATAGCTATGACTACACAAGAATTGCAAGCTGCTTTTGAGCAAGCCTACGGCCGTAAGGCAGAGAAAATGTATTTTGCCCCGGGGCGGGTGAACCTGATCGGCGAACACACCGACTATAACGGCGGATGTGTCTTCCCCTGCGCGTTGAGTTTCGGAGCATGGTTGCTGATTGCCAAGAATGGAGACCAAGTACTGCGTTTCCGTTCGCTGAATATGCCGCAGGAATACGCAATCCCTGTTTCCGCCATCCGTCCTCAGCCTGACCGTGCCTGGTGTAACTATGCGCTCGGCTGTATAGACATCATCGCTCGCCGCCATCCGGAGGCGAAGTTGGAGAGCGGCTACGACCTGCTTTATTTCGGCAATGTGCCTGCCGGCGCAGGACTCAGCAGCAGTGCCGCCATGGAGGTGGTCACCGCCAGAGCCTTCACGGAAGAGATGGGTGTGAACATGGACAACGACAAGGCCTACCGCACGGAGCTGGCGTTGATCGGTCAGGCCTGCGAGCACGAGTATGCCGGTGTGATGTGCGGCGTCATGGACCAGTTCGCCAGTGCGCAGGGCAAGAAAGACCATGCCATTTATCTGAACTGCGACACACTGGAGTTCGAGCACGTTCCCGTGAAACTGGAGGGCATCAAGGTAGTCATCAGCAATACGCATAGCCCTCACCACTTGGATAGCGGCGCCTATAACGACCGCGTGCGCCAGTGCCACACGGCGGTGGAGCAGATCAGCAAAGTGCACCCGATCAAGCATCTGGCGGAGCTGAGCGAAGACGACTGGCGCGAGATGGAGAGCGCCATCACCGACCCGATTGCAAAGAAACGTGCGCGCCACGTGGTGGGCGAAGTGGCACGGACTGCCGCAGCCGTAGAGGCACTCAAACGCGGGGAGATCGCCTATTTCGGCGAACTGATGACCGCAAGCCATGTGTCCTTGCGCGATGATTATGAGGTAACCGGACCGGAACTGGATGCACTCGCAGAAGCCGCATGGCAGGTGGAAGGCGTGCTCGGTAGCCGAATGACAGGAGGCGGCTTCGGCGGTTGCACCGTCAGCCTCGTCAAAGACGAAGCGATAGAGACCTTCAAAGCCTTCGTAGGCGCCGAATACGAGAAGAAAACCGGACTCAAAGCCGACTTCTACGTAGCGGAGATTGGAGACGGCGTTTCACGCTTGTGCTAATCCGATTAATCAGAGTTTTCCAATGAAAAAGATACAATTCTATACCATCAAGAGTTCGGGCGGACTCAAAGTGGAGATAAGCAACTTGGGCGCCAAGGTGACGAAACTGCTGATTGCAGGCCGCGATGTCGTATTGGGCTTCAAAACAGCCGACGAATGGCTCGCTCAAGAGACCTATTTCAATGCCATCTGCGGACGCGTGGCGAACCGTATCAAAGACGGACGCTTCACCTTGGACGGCGTGACCTACCAACTGCCGGTCAATAACGGCACGAACAGCCTGCACGGCGGCGTGGAGGGCTTCAACACCAAGATATGGGATGTCACAGCGCAGAGTGCCTATGAGATCACCCTCCATTACCGCGCCAAGGACGGTGAAGAAGGATATCCGGGCAATACGGACATCTGGGTCACCTACACCGCCACCAAGGACAACCGCCTCCGTATCCATTATGAAGCCAAGACCGACGCCCCGACCATCGTCGCCATGACGAACCATAGCTATTTCAACTTGGCGGGCGAAGGCAGCGGACGCGTGGACGGACATGTGCTGCAAGTCAACGCGGATCACTACACGCCTTTCGACGAGACGGCTTGTCCGACAGGAGAAATACTTCCTGTTGAGGGCACTCCCATGGACTTCAGAAAACCGGTCCGTATCGGTGACCGCATCAACGACCCCTTCTTTGCTCCGGGAAGAGGCATTGACAACAACTGGTGTCTTTGTGCTGCCGACGCACCCAAAGAACTGCGCCACGCGGCAACGCTCCAGGCTGACGGCCTGACAATGGAGTGCTGGACAACCATGAAGGGATTGCAGGTCTATACCGGCAATTATATCGAGCGCCACGAAGGAAAGAGCGGCACGATGTATGATGAGCAACACGCCGTATGTCTCGAGGCGCAAAACTGGCCGGACGGCATCAATCATGCCGACTTCCCGAACATCGTCCTCCGCCCGGACGAACGGTTGGACGAGATTACAGAATACAGATTCGTGTAACGAATGAACGAATTAAAGAATTAACGGATGTTTTCATTTCTTTTAGCCGTCAGTACATTACTGACAAGTTGGATGTTCCGTCAAGAGCCGTCGGAACAGATGCCTCATGTGGACACCACATGGCAGGAGGTGCGGATTCCGCACGATTGGTCAATCAGCAAGCCGTTTGACAGGTCCTATGACCTGCAGGAAGTGGTTGTAGTGCAAAACGGCGAGAAAGAGCCTACATGGAAGACAGGACGGAGCGGCGGCCTTCCTTGGATGGGTAAAGGGCACTACAAGACACGTGTGGCTGTAAAACATGACAAGTTCTACACGCTCGTTTTTGACGGAGCCATGAGCCACGCCAGAGTGCTGGCGAACGGCAAAGAAATCGGATATTGGCCTTACGGCTACAACACCTTCGATTGTGCCATCCGCCCTGAGTTCATCACAGGAGACAGCGTGGATATTGATGTTTTTTTAGAGAACAAACCACAGCAGAGCCGTTGGTACCCCGGTGCCGGACTATACCGCCATGTGCATCTCATTGAGACCGACTCTATCCATATCTCCACGTTCGGTATTCTTATCCGCACGCCGGAAATACATGAGGACAAAGCGAAGGTAGAGATTTCTATTGAACTGCTAAACGGCGTGAAGCCAACGACCGCCTATGATGAAGGGGTGTTTGTAACGACCGATTTCTTCTACGACGGGCAATATGTCGGGTCGATAGAAAGCGAACACGGTACGTGCAACATCCTCAACCCCCACCTCTGGAGTCCCGAGACGCCGCATCTTTACTCAGCGCGCACGCAGGTTTACCGGAAATACTATGGGGAGAATGGGGAGGACACCCTTGAAATTATTGTACTGGACGAGAAAGAGACGCGTTTCGGAATCCGTACAATCAGTTATACCCCCGAACACGGCTTCCAGCTGAACGGGCAGACGCGTAAGTTCAAAGGTGTTTGTAATCATCATGACTTAGGTCCATTGGGGGCGGCGATACACAAAGATGCGCTACGCCATCAGCTCAAGATGCTGCAAGACATGGGCTGCGATGCCATCCGAACGAGTCATAACATGCCTGCTCCCGAGTTGGTGGAGCTGTGCGACGAGATGGGAATGATGATGATGATAGAGCCGTTCGACGTATGGAACCACGGCAAGACCAAGAATGACTACAGCGTGGAGTTCAATGACTGGTGGCGACGCGATGTCACAAACATGGTGAAGCATTACCGCAACAACGCCTGCGTGATGCTTTGGTCCAGCGGGAATGAGGTATGGAACCAAGTGTTGGATGACGGTATCCGGATAGTGACGGAACTGCAGGATTTGTTCCATCAGCTCGACCCCACCCGTCCCGTGACGAACGGTATGGACCAGGCAATGCATGTGATCCACAACGGTTTCGGAGCAGCCGTTGAGTTACCGGGGTTCAATTATCGTACCGGACGTTACATCGAGGGCTACGAGAACCTGCCGCAGAAAATGATTCTCGGCTCCGAGACCGCATCAACCGTGTCATCAAGAGGTGTGTACAAACTCCAGGCAATCATGCTGGACAATGCCGTTTACGACGATCATCAGTCCAGCGGATACGATTTGGAATACTGCCCCTGGTCCGGACTTCCCGAGCAGGATTTCGAATTACAAGACGATTATAACTGGACGCTCGGTCAGTTCGTCTGGACCGGCTTTGACTACCTCGGCGAACCCTCGCCCTACGACACGGACGCTTGGCCAAGCCACAGCAGCTATTTCGGCATCATCGACCTGGCTTCGCTGCCCAAGGACCGCTTCTGGCTGTACCGGAGCCAGTGGAATCAACAGGACAAAACTTTCCATGTCTTACCCCACTGGAACTGGAAAAAAGGCGACAAAGTAGCCGTTTTCTGCTACACCAATTATCCGAGCGCGGAGTTGTTTGTAGGAAAAAAGAGTTACGGCAAGCTGCGTTTTGCCACCAAAGAGGAGACGGAGCGTCTGGCAAAAGGCGAACACATAGAGGGCGTCAGCGCCATGCCGCAGGTAGGACAGTTTGAAGTACCGGAATGGGGTTCCTCGCCGCGACCGGAGTTACTGCCGCGATACCGGCTTATGTGGTTTGACATCCCCTACAAGAAGAAATATATCAAGGTACTGGCTTACGACGAACACGGGAAAGAAGCAGAGCGACTATTCATCCGCAAGGCCGGACAACCCGACCATTTGGAAATCACCTGGGCGAATGAAAAAGAGAACCCAGAGGAACTTTGCTATATGACAGTCCGCGTGGTGGATAAGAAAGGGAATCTCTGCCCCTTGGCCGATAATCTGATCACCTTCGAAGGCGACGGATTCATCGCCGCCGCAAATGGCGACCCCGCTTGTCTGGATAGTTTCGTCAAACCGCAGATGCATGCCTTCGCCGGACAATGCACCTTCATCCTCAAAAAAGGCTGGAACGGAAATTTCACCCTCCAATAACAACTAAATTACGACCGAATGCCGACAGTCGTACATAGGAACAAAGAACCTACAGTATAACCGGCAACATCAAAAATAGCCCGGGCAAAATGCTCGGGCTATTTTTATACTCTCCCCTTCAGGGAGGAGTTTGAGGTAGGCTTAACGAACTTGCGTACCCTGTACGTTGAACATCTTGTTGTCACGAACGATGTAGAGAACACCGTCAACAACAACCTTGTGAGCCTTCTCCGTCAGAGTTACTTTCTGGATTCCTAGATGAGGATCAGCCTCCGGCCAACGATAAGCAGCTGCATCGCTCCAGTCAAGGTCAATCAGCATATGACCTGCTTCGCCGTCTGCCCAGTTCTCTTCAAACTGCCAGTTCGCGTCGTTGTTTACCCATTCTTCTTTCTCCTCATCCCAGATTTGTACTTGGTTGTCCCAGTTACCGGTCTCACGGAGTTTGAAAGTATTGATACCGATACCTCTTACAGTAGCAGTATACTTACCATCCTCCAATACCATCTGAACGCCCTTTCCAAAGCTCTCGCCACCGATGAAGTTACCCATCAGCTCAACGCCTGCAGCAGGAGCACCGTCCGGAACGATGATGGCAAAGTCAACATCAAAGATCTCGATACCGCACATAGTGTAACGGAATTTCGCGGGATCCGAATAGTCGAATACACGTACTTCGTTCTCATCCAATGTGCTGTTATCAAAGTTTGCCCAAGTTTCGGTTTCTGCATCCCAATGTTGGAATTGGTTATCCCAACCAAAGGTAGCATCAGAGAATTTAAACTCTTTGCCTTCAGCAGCGGTTACCTCGTAGATGTAAGCAACCTTACCCTCATGGAAACCTTTGCTCAGCGGCTCAAATGCCCAGTTGTTGAAACCACCGGCTACAGCAGGAACGAAGTCATCCTCATTTTCCTCACATTTCGGCGGGAAAAGAACGAGCTTGTAGTCGTGCATCTTGATCTCACCGCAAGGATTGTGATGTAATTTCCAATAAGCAATCTCATAGATGTACGCACCTGCAGAAGGATAAGCAACATTAGCCTCACCGGTATAACCGTCAGTGAGGGTAGCTTCTTTACCGTCTCCCTGTTTAATCCAGGCATCCTTGTCTCCGGATTGGTAATCCCAACCGTCAAAACCGCCGTCATTCAACTGTACCGGTTTACCCTGAATTCCCTCTTCATAAGGAACTTCAGCAACCCACCAGCCGGCAAAACCATCGAATTCTTCGAATACAATACACTTCGAAGGATCTTCTGACCATCCATTGTACGAACCGGCCAAAACTACGTCATTACACGGAGCCACATCGAAATAGAGACAAAGAACCACGTTGTTCTCTACATCATACTTGGCACCCAGATCAGCTACCGTAGGTACCTTCGTCGGCTCTGCAAACAGACTTACGCTCATGAGCGCAGCTGCTACAAATGCATAAAATTTCTTCATAATTTAAAAAATTTTTAAAGGTTAATTTTTTAAACTATGGAGTTTCGGTTTCGCCGAGTCGGGTAAGCGAGCTTACACTCGGCTAACACGAAACTTCATAATTTGTTAATAATGTTAATTAATGTTGATATTTGGATATCTCGATATCTCTATACTATGATATTTTGATATTTCGATATATTTTCTTAGTTAGCAAACGTGTATCCGTCGCCGCCTTCCGCTGCGTAAGGATTGCTTGCATCTTCCATTACCTGCTTGCGGAAGTTCGGGTTGGTACGTTTGTCATCAGACGGAACCGGATACCAGTTGCGTTTCTCGTCGGTCTTGCCCGGACGGCCTTCCCATTTGTAACCAGAAGCATCTGCATCCGCACCTGCGAAACGATGGAAACGGATGAGGTCTATACGACGGCGACCCTCGCCCCAGAACTCACGTGCCCACTCGTCACAGAGAACATCGTCGGTAAGGGCTGGCAGCGGGTTCGCATTCGCACGCGCACGGATTTCATTATTAATGATATCAAGTGCGCCGGATGCATCACCAGTACGGAACATCGCCTCCGCTTTGGTCAAATAAGCTTCTGCGAGACGAATCAAAGGAATATCCGTATCCGGCCAGTTCGAATCGGAGTTCAGAGCATGTTTCAGACTATCTGCTCTGGAATAAACCGCCGTGAATTTCGGGCAACCCCACGATGCATAGAAATCGGCCTTTTCTCCAGCGGTCAGATTCCATCTGTTCGTGTTACCTTTTACATAAGAGCACAGAATAGCGCGGTCATCCTGAATACCCAGTTTCTGAAGTTCAAGCGGCATTTCATATTCATTCGCCTTAATGGTTTTTGCACTCTCACTGTCCACAAACTTATACACCAATTCAGGGGACGAACGGAAGCACTTCCAGTTCTCGGCAACGCCCCAAGGAGTCATACCTCCGTCACGCGTAGCGGCAATAGCATACTGCACACCACCGTAGGAGCGGCAATATTTACCATCCTGGTATACCAATAATACAGCCTCGTCTTGCGCACCGTTCTTGTCGTTATCACCCATAAACAACTGCTGGTAGGACGAGAAGCGCACATTATCACCGGAGGTCACCTTGTCTGCGCCTTTATGGAGCTTATAGTCGTGGGAAGTACCCCATGAGATAGCGTTGTCCGCTGCTTTCTTTGCATTGGCCCATTGTGCACTTCCGGTATATACCTCTGCATTGAGGTAGAGACGTGCGAGAAGAAGCCATGCAGCCGTCTTATCTACACGGTACAGACCGAGACGTTTATCCGGCAACTCTACCGTAAGGTCTTTGAGTTCTTTCTCCAACCAATTGAACATCTGCGTACGGGTATAGAATACCGGATAGTTCTCGGAGTCGGTACTCTCTTTCTCCATATACGGAATGAACTTGAACATATCCAGCAGATACCAATAGTTGAGAGCACGGATGAAACGTACCTCGGCACATTGTTGCTTGCCTTTGTCCGTGGATTGATCCGCATACTCTAAGAAGTGGTTGCAGTACTTCGCGTCAATCATACAGCGGAAATAGAGACATTTCACAAGGGCGTTCTCACCGTCCCATGTCATATTACGCGTCTGATCCACACCGACGTCATTCCATATCCACCAGCCTTCGTCCGTCGGGAAACCGTTCAATACCCATGTCACACGGAAGAGTCCGGAAACACCTTCGTCTATATCATCCACGTCACCGGAGCCGGCAGGACCTGTTTGTCCGGTCGTACCGAGCGTAGCATAGATCTTGGTGAACAATGCGTCCTGATTAAAACCCGTTGCCGAGTTTTTATCAATAGGCGTTGTATTCAGGTTATGAACGCAGGAAGCCAAACCTAAAACTACAACCGCCATTGCTGCGTATTTCACTATACTTTTCATAATGTATATAGTATTTAATGTTTTACAACTAATTAGAATTGAAGGTTAACACCGATCGTCGTAGTCATCGAACGCGGGTAGAGATTGTTGTCAATACCGCCGAATACCTCCGGATCAAGACCCGAATATTTCGAAATCACGAACGGGTTGCTGACCGTACCGTAAACACGGCCGGAGATCTTCGGACGCTTGAACGACCAACCGAGTGTGATATTGTCACAACGGAGGAAGGAAGCGTTCTCTACGAAGTAGTCGGTCTGGAACCACTTGTCAAACTTCTTGGAATCCAATCCTTCCGGAGTTGCATAGAGTTGGTCTGAACGCATGTTATCCTCGTAATACGTGGAGAAGCACTCTTTAAGAAGTCCTTGAACGAAATTGTTCTTGTTGAAGTTCTCACGCGTTATATTCTGGAGGCTGGAAGCCTTCACATCGTTATATACATAGTTTCCGATATTGGCGCGGAACGACATTCCAAGGTCGAAATCATAGAACTGGAATTTCATCTGGAAGCCCATGCTGTACGGAGCGGCCGGACTATGGAAATAGTACTTGTCGTTTTCGTCTATCTTACCGTTGTTGTCACGGTCCACTACGTACCAGTATTTCGTACCGTCCTCACGCGTAGCGGATTGAGCCTCATATACGTAGAACGAAGAAGCAGCGTGACCAACCGCATGTTGCTGGATCGTATTACCCGTACCGGAGCTGATACCGCCGGTCGGCACAGCAGTCTGGTTCTCACCTGTATTCAGGCGGACAATCTTGTTCTCATTCCATGTGAAGTTATAACCGAAATCCCATTTGAACCGGCGCCCGTAATCCAAGATAACGGCATTGAGTGCGAACTCGACACCTTGGTTCGTAAGCGAACCTACGTTGGATGTTACACGGTTACGGAAGTTCGTACCGGCTGCTACTGTAACGGTATTCAGCAGGTCGTCAGTCTTGCGATAGTAATAATCAACGTTACCGGAAATACGGTTGTTGAGGAAAGCGAAGTCAATACCTACGTTGTAGGTGGAGGTCTTTTCCCATGTCAGGTCGTAGTTATAAGCCTCGGGACGATAACTGTAGTACAGCACGTTACCGTTGTTATCCGTCACTTTCTCTACGGTCTCCAATGCCTTGTTCTCCGTAGCGAGGTTGTCACCGCCGACCGGATAATAAACTTGATAGTTCGTCGATTTCAGGTATTTGGCCAGATACGGATAGTCGTTTCCGATTTCCTGCTGACCGGTGATACCGTAACCGAGACGGAGCTTGAGATCATTGAGCCAGTTCACATCTTTCATGAACGTCTCTTTAATCTTCCATCCGAGTGCTGCGGAGGGGAAGTAACCCCAGCGGTGCTCCGGAGCGAAGCGGGACGAACCGTCGGCACGGAACGAAGCGGTAATCATCAACTGGTTCCATCCGATATAATTGGCACGGCCGAAGAACGATACGAGGTAGCTCTCGGAAGCCCATGTGCTGGAGCTGAAGTTAGCCTTCTGTCCGGCAAGCGGGTTGCCGTTCTCATCCTTCTTGTTATTCGTCGTCGGATACAATCCGTTTCCTACATTGCTACCGTCATTATAGAAATGCTGCCACTCGTAGCCGGCCATAATGTCGAAATGCTGATTCTCGTTAAAGTCCTTATAGTACTGCGCGTAGCAGTTGAACTGGAGATTGTATTTCCGCTTCTCCTCTACGCCTTCCCATCCGTAGTAGTGGGAACCGGCGCTGGTATTGAGGTTCACGAAGCGTTGTTTACCCCAGGAATAGTCTGCACCGAAATTGGCGTGGAGACGAAGATCTTCGAAGCCGTGAATCTTGTAATCCGCCTCGAAGTTCCCCACGAATGCAGCGGAATTTGCGATAGATGACTGCTGGTCAAGGGCAGATACGGGGTTTGTGGTCGTATTGCTCTTCGGAGCCAAAGTCCACACGTTGTCGCCATATTCAGAAGCCTGGGTAGGCTGGTAGTATCCAGCGAACATAAGGTCTGCATCCTTTTTGGAGAGCAGCATATCGCCATAGATACCGCGAACACCATCCTCACCCACTTTCACAGGCTGGGTCGGATCCATGGATAGCGAAGCTCCTACCACACCCGGCTCATAACTGTTATAGATATACATTCCCTTTGCATTGAGGTTGAAGCTCAAGTGCTTGTCCAGGAACGACGGCGAGAGGCTTAAAGCAGCCGTCACACGTTGCATCTGCGAGGTCTTGATCGTACCGTTGTTCAGCGTGTAACCTACCGATGCACGGTACGGCATATCTACCACCGGATTCTTCACACCACCCATCAACGAGATGTTATGGTCGGTCGAAATAGCCGTGCGATATACTTGGTCCTGCCAGTTGGTGTTCTCTGTTCCCAAGAACTTCATCTGATCTTTATTATAACCAAGTGCCGTAGCATAGGCGCGGATCTCATCTCCGTTCAAGGTCTCCAGACGGTTGGTGAGCGTACCGAAGGATACGTTACCGTCATAAGTCACTTTCATCTTCTGGCCTGCCTGACCTTTCTTGGTCGTAATAATGATGACACCGTTGGATGCGCGGGAACCGTAGATAGCGGTTGCCGACGCGTCCTTCAAAACGGTAAACGTCTCAATATCAGACGGGTTCACCATCGAAAGTCCGCTGGCAGCACCAGGAATACCTCCGTTATCCATAGCCAGGCCGTCAATAACGATAAGCGGGTCGTTGGATGCATTCAGAGACGAACCTCCACGAATACGGATCGTTGCGCCGCCACCCGGAGTACCACCGCCGTTCGTAACGGTCACACCGGCAATCTTACCGGACAACATATCGGTTGCCGTTGTCGTCAAACCTTTGTTCATCTCATCCGGCTTGATGGCGGTTACAGAACCGGTTGCATCGTTCTTACGAACAACACCGTAACCCACAACAACCACTTCGTCGAGCACCTCGGTATCCTCGCTCAGTTTCACATTGAGCGTACCCTTCGCATCGAGCTCCTGCGTCTTATAACCCATGTACGAAATGGAGAGTTTGGCTCCCTCTTTCACATTGAGTACGAAATTACCATCAAAATCGGTGATTGTACCGTTGGTGGTTCCTATCTCAAGGATGGACGCACCGATAATCGGCTCACCATTCGCTGCATCAAGTACTGTACCTTGTACAGTATTCTGCGCAAATGCCGTCATACCCACAAAGAGCAAGAGGGACAGCGCTGCAGCACGTAATGAAAGATTAACGTTTTTCATTGTATTGAGTTGTTATTTTTTTCTATACTTAAGATTACCCATCGTTACCTCGATATATAGGAGCTTGCCTTCCTTGTCTTTCTTCTCGGTGTAACCGGAAAGCGGAAGAACAAAGTATTTCTCCTTCATAGGCATTTTCTCCTGAGTCTCTGCTCCTGCCTTTGTTGCCGTAATGGTCGAATCACCGCTACCGTGGAACAGTACTTCAAACTTCGCCTGGTTGGTGAAGTCAGGTAATACCCATTCGGCGGCTGTGAATACAACGAGCGAATCAAGAGAGGTGTCTTTCGCCTTACCCGGCTGCGTATAGTGCTCTTTCGAGAACTCGCTCTTTTGCCATTTGTACGAACCGGTCTTCTTGTTATCCACATCCTTGAAGGTCAGATTGCTGTATATGATCTTCGACGGTCTGTCGTTGATTTGAACATATTCAAACTCGTTCGGTTTCTTCTTCACGAACGTAATACCGAAGCCGCCTTCGATAGGCTCTACCACTGCCAAACCGTCCAACACGAACGTCGTGTCGTTACCGGAGATAATCGTATCGCTGATATGTGCGTACGTACCGATCTTTTGGTTCTTGGCCTTTGTACGGATGTACCAAACAATGGTATCATGGTAATTATCCTCCAGATCCTTGATGATAGCAGCTGCTTTCTCGTTGGCTTCCGCCTCGGTACTGGCAACATCGACATCCGTCTTCCATCCGAGATAGTATCTCTTCTCCTGGTGGTCGTAGAACGTAGTGTCTGCAACCTCAAACACACCATTGCTTATCTGCGAATATATCTTGTTTTGCACATCAATATTCGAAAGGTTAGCCATGCTCTTGGCGAATGAATTACCGTCTTCGTAAATAATACCGTCCGCCCATTTGAAGGATTTGGATTTACCGCCCTGCAAGGTAGCCGTAATAGTCATGCTGAGACGGTCTTCCGCCATCACAGCCTCCCATGTCATAGGAGTGTTCTCATCCGTTGAGATTCCGTTTCCGGCCTTGCTCTCACGATAATAGCCTTTTTGATTACCTGCATCGTCCCTGTCCAGGAAATACTCTTTCTTGGAGGTCTGCATGTTCGTTGAATCAAGCACTGTGTAGGTGTAATAGCCCAACATAGTCTTGTTCGCGAGATCATCCGAAATGCCGATCACATCGACATCCTTCTTACATCCCGCCAAACTAACGAGCACCAAGACAAACGCCGTCAGTTTGATTGATTTGTAGAACTTGTTCATTGTATTAAGATTTTGTTTGTTTGATTATTCTTTCTCTTTAATCGCAAATACGGAAGCTGCACCGAGAATGAGCAGCACACCCGCAACCACAAGCATTCCTGCTTGTACGTGCGCGCATATATATTTAAGGAGTAACCCGCCGCAGAGGGCTGCGACAATCTGCGGGATGCAGATGGTGCAGTTGAAGAGGCCGAGATAGTAGCCCATGTTGCCACCCTTGATAGCGTTGGTAACAATGGTGAAAGGCAAGGCAAGCATGGCAGCCCACGCAGCACCGATAAGTGCGTAACTGATAAAGAGCACGTACTGGTTGGTCACAAACCAGATGGAGATAAAGCCTAGCGCACCCACGAGAAGCGAGATGGCATATGCTCCCTTATTGCCTGTCCAGTGCTCGAGTTTCGGAAGGAAAGCCGCCCAGAGGAGCGAACCTACTGCTTGTACGCAGAATACCACTCCTACCCAACCGCCGGCATTCTGGAAAGCAGCATCCGACGCATTGACACCGTCCCAACCGAAGCAGTTGATGGCAATCGCGCCGTTCGAATAAGTCCACATATACATGAAAGCCGCCCAGCAGAAGAACTGAACCAAACCGACGGTCCAGAAAGCAGATGGAGCCTCGCGTAGAAGCGCTATGAAACCCTTCTCGGCTGTTGGCTCCTGGCTATTGGCTTTTGGCTCTTTGCTGATACCATGGAACTCGGCGTACTCTTCCGGGTTCAGCTCTTTAACGGTAGCAAAAGTATAGAGCGAGCAGAGGATGAGAATCGCCGCGCCGGCATAGAAAGACCACTTGACGGAATCCGGGATAACGCCCTCGGGCGCCGTATTGGCGATACCGATCCATGTGAAGAAAATCGGGAACAGGTAACCAACCACCGAACCGGCATTGCACAACGCCGACTGAATGGCGTAGGCCGTACCTTTCTGCTCCTCGTTCACCATGTCGCCCACCATCATCTTGAACGGCTGCATGGCAATATTGATGCTCGTATCGAGGAACATCAGACTGAAGAGGCCGAACCACATGGCGGCATTCAAGCCGAGAAACGCGGACTGCGCAAAGGTAAAGTCACCGGCATTCGGCAACAATAACATCACCGCCACCGCGATGAGGGCGCCCACGAGAAGGTAGGGTTTACGACGGCCCATACGCGTCCATGTCTTGTCACTATACTTACCCACCAAGGGCTGCACAATCATTCCCATAAGCGGGGGAAGAATCCAGAAGAACGACAAGGTGTGGGGATCAGCACCGAGAGTGGCAAAAATACGCGAGATATTCGCACTCTGCAACGCGTAAGCAATTTGAACTCCAAAGAAACCGAAACTCAGGTTAAAGAGTTGCGTAAAGGATAAATTCCGCTTCTGCATAGCATTATTCATTAAGGCATTTCATTGGATACGAGTATCCATCATTTAAAATCGGCGGCAAAATTACTATATTTTTTTTAATTATGCAAGAGAAGATAGCATTTTTTTACATTTTTTTATTTTCCCTTCAGTAATGTCCCCTAAAAAAAAAACAAAAAACTATAAAAACCCTTTGAGTGCTTTAGAAGCATCAAGTATTAGGAATCAGTCTGTATCAGTCTGCTATCGATACCGATTGTCACGCACTAATGACGTACTTATCACGAACTTATCACACACTTATCACGCACTAAATTTTCGGCATTACCTATTAGTATTATATACATAGTATATAATACAGAAGAATATATTCAAAAAGGAAAAAGAAAGAAGAAAAATCATGAAAACAATATTTTTTCAAAAAAAATTTGCACATATAAAAATATATTTGTATCTTTGTGCCCAAATTAACTTTTACTTATGAATATAACACATGAGGAATTGGTAAAGGCGTTGCAAACCTATTTCGGTTTTGACACGTTCAAAGGCAATCAAGAGGCTATTATCCGTAATGTTATGGAGGGCAACGACACGTTTGTGCTGATGCCGACAGGCGGCGGCAAGAGTCTTTGTTACCAGTTGCCGTCTTTAATCATGGACGGTGTGGCGATTGTCATCTCCCCTCTTATTGCGCTGATGAAGAACCAGGTGGATGCCATGCGCAACTATTCGGAAGAGGAGGGTGTTGCTCATTTTATCAA
>JAFVHA010000083.1 GCA_017478035.1 Paludibacteraceae bacterium
ACCGTAATTTATTTCAAATGGAAGATTCTTAATCGGAGTAAAACAATTTAGTTTCTCAATGATGTTTTTATGCTCTTTCGGCATTGCTCTCCATGGTTCTTCAGTAAAATGGAAAGTTGCAGAATTTGCGGCAACATAGTTGGCAACATCCACCATATCTGAATCATACAAACAACATTGAGTCTGTCCTTTGTAAGGCTCTTTCCGTAATACTAAAATCTGAGGATCAACAGTTGCATCAGGGAAGATTCTTACTCCCGGGAAATCCACCAATAAGATAGGATTCGTATTTGCAATAAAATATCTACGCAAATTCTCGCCATAATTAGCCTTAAGCCATTTATTAGAAGCAATGAAACCTAACAATCCTTTATCTTTTAGTAATTTACAGCCTTGTTCATAGAAGAGACAATACAAGTCCGCACTTTTGTTATATACCTCATAGCCGCATTTAGCGTAAACGTCGCTCATATCGCCCATGGATTGCAGCTGCACATACGGCGGATTTCCTATTACGATATCGAAACCGCCTTTAGCGAAGACTTGCGGGAATTCCGCTTTCCAGTTGAAGGCTTTATCTCCGGCTATTTCGGGATCGGAGATGAGGGAGTTACCGCACTTGATATTGTTATTGAGGGAGTTGAGTTTGCGGTGGGGCTTGGCGGTACGAAGCCAGAGCGCGAGACGAGCTATCTCCACGCTCTCTTCGTTGATATCTACGCCGTAGAGGTTGTTCTCGAGGATGGAGTTCTCCACCGCTTGGAAAGCGATAGTTGAGCCGGTGATCTTGGCTTCCATCTCATCGAGCAGCTTATGCTCCGCCATGAGGAACTGGAGTGCGGCATTGAGGAAAGCACCGGAACCGCAAGCAGGATCACAAATTGTGATACCCAACAACCAATCGCGGTACTTGGTGAGTTGGTCGAGCAGGCGTTTCTTGGTTGCCATCTGTCGGTTCTTATCGGCGAAATACTCGGCTTCGTCAATTCCCATCTCGGCTTTCTTCTCGGCACAGAGCCGACCGACCGTGTTCTCAACGATGTATTTGGTGATATACTGCGGGGTATAGAAGACACCGTCGCGTTTTCTTTTAGAGACCGTAGGCGCCTCGCCGGCGTTAATCTGGGCTGTGACCTCTTCGATCTCGTTAAGCGAGTTCTCGAAGATATGTCCGAGGATGTTCACATCGACTTCACTTGCATAATCATATTCGGACAACTTTCTAGTAAACCGCGCCAATACCTCATCGCTAATAGTCAGACTATCTAACTCCTCGTCCGGTTTGAATAAGCCGCCATTATAGGCGAAGATATTCCTTTTATCGTTGCCGGCATTAAGGTAGCCGAAATACTTTTTGATACGAGTATAAAGAGGTTCATATGCGTCATTTTCTTTCAATAATACCCATTGCTCCAAGATTTGTATCATTAAGTTCGGCGGCAACAGACCGCAATCTTCAGCGAAGAAGATGAACAACAGGCGGTCAAGCAGTTTCTGGGTCTTCCGGAAGAGAAGAAGGGTCTGCTCTTTGGGTGTTTCTATAGTAGTGTTGTTGGCAAGTATGTCGGCGAAGATTTCACGCTTGAAGGCGGAGTAGTCTTTGTAGAGTTGTTGGGTAATCCTGTCTTCGTTGCTGACGCTTTCCAGTTTGGCTTTGAGCGGCAGGTCTGTGCTTAGGGTCGGCCACGCAAGGCAGAAATAGAGCAGGCGGAAGTCGTCTTCGGTAAGCGTAAAGAGGTTCCACTCTATATGCTCGACCGCGTTGTCGATATAGAAACGCAGTTTCTCGAAGTTGGAGATGATCACATACTTCGTATCCTTGTGCTGGTTCTTATAGCCGAAGGCTTGGCGCTCGACATGGCTGAGGTCGGTGGTTTTGTGGTCTTTGAGTTCGATGACACCGATGACCTTGTCATCTCGGAGGATAGCGCCGTCTGCCTTTTTGGCATCTGTTTCATTCTTCTGCTCGGTGATGAGGTTGAAGTTCGGCGATGGGTTGAGGGTATAGCCGAAGACTTTGACGAAGAGTTCGCGAAGGAAGCCTTCTTGGAACTGCTCTTCTTTGGACGAGCGGATGTTGTCCTGAATCTCCTTGTTCAGAAAATAGGCTTTGTACTGCTCCCACGCGGCGGTTAGTTGCTCAGAGTTGAGCGCTGCGAGGTACTTCTTGATGACGCTATTCTGGAAAAACATAGTATTAAGATTTTGAGCTAATACCCCTGTCACCCTATTTAACGTCTTGGGCAGCTGACGGGTATTTCTTGGTATGTGCAAAAAATGCAAATTGCTTTTTTCAGTTAGTAAGGATTCCTTACATGCTTAAGCATATGTTCCAAAATGGAATATGTGCTTCCAACTCTTAAATTTTACTTAATAGTTCATCTGTGGTCCAACCGTCAATCTTCGTAAAGCCAAACCACTTCTTACCAAGGTCCTTGATGGATGCACCAATAAGGTATACGGTATCATCAATACACAAGAACCTATCATGCGCACGGTCGAACTGCTCCACCTCAATCGGCGCGTATTGTGCGTTGTGTTTGTCGAAGTCAAGCGATAACTGACGCGAGATGTTTTTGGTATAGACTTTCGCGGTAACATCTTTGCCGCGTTTGTCTAACATCGCCAAGACCGTTTCGTCGATATAATTATCAATCAGCACAATGCGTTTCTTTGCTTCGCGAATACGCTCCGTGACGAACTTGTAGGCATCGAATATCTGACCATCAAAGAGGATACCCTCTGTCGGTTTCGTGTTATCATCGTCCAAACGGCGGAAGATCTCTTCTACTTTCTGATCCGTGGAGTCTTGATGAGCAAGCAAACTCAATTGTGTCCGTTCCATTACTTCCAAACGTTGGAACACTTGTGCGTTTGAAGCAAGGAACCGGCGCATAGCAACAAAGGCACGCATGATTTGGATATTCATGCTTACTGCTTGCGGAGAACGAAGAACACCACTCAGCATGGCTATACCATTTTCAGTAAATGCATATGGCAAATACTTCAGATGCTTTCCGCGCATGTCTAAGGTCACAATTTGTGATCTTAAAAATTCATCAGATGTCGTCACACTTTGTGATGACATATTAGTCCCTGTTTCTAAGATCACATTTTGTGATTTTAAAAATTCCACATCCTCCTTAGAAAGCTGGAACATAAAGTCCCCAGGGAACCTCTCGATGTTACGTTGAACAGCTTGGTTCAATACACGTGTCTCTACTCCATACAACCGCGCCAAGTCACGATCAAGCATAACTTGTTTACCCCGGATGACGTGGATGAGGTTCTCGATGTTCTCCAATGGCTGTAACTGCGCAGAATCTACTTTTGCTATTTCGTTCTTCTTTGCCATAATCTTAAATCCGCTGCAAAATTACAACAAAAAAATGACATACGCAAGGAAAAAATGATGAATTGATGAAATGATGACGCAAACGGAGTTTGCTAAATGATGGAATGATGGAATATAAGACCAACAGCATTTGTCTTTTCGAGCCATTCAGAAACACTCAACACAAAATTAGGTAAACCTGCGTGCATTCTAAAGTGGTCAAATTCGACCACATTGCCTTCGGCTTTGCCGATGCCGTCACGGAGAATAATTACAACAAAAATTGCACGTGTGCAAGTTTTTGCAAGTTTTTTGCTAAAAATCTTGTACATTTCAAAAAATTGTAGTAATTTTGCAGCGGAAAACATTACATCATCATATGAATCGGGAGAATGAGATTTTTGACGTGATCCGTCGTGAACGGGAACGCCAGACGAAAGGTATTGAGTTGATTGCGAGTGAGAACTTCGTAAGTGACCAAGTGATGGAAGCGATGGGCAGCGTGCTGACGAACAAGTACGCGGAGGGTTATCCGGGTCATCGTTACTACGGTGGTTGCGAGATAGTGGACATCGCGGAAGATATAGCGCGCGAGCGGTTGAAGAAGTTATATGACGCGGAATACGTGAACGTACAGCCTCACAGTGGTGCGCAAGCGAACATGGCGGTTTTCATGGCATGCCTGAAACCGGGCGACACGTTCATGGGTCTGAACCTGAGTCACGGCGGTCACCTGAGTCACGGTTCGGCAGTGAACTTCTCGGGCTTGATGTTCAACGCGATAGGTTATGACCTGGACGAAGCGACGGGTCGTGTGAACTACGACGACTTAGAGTTAAAAGCGCGCACGCATAAACCGAAACTGATTATCGCGGGTGCGAGTGCGTACAGCCGCGAGTGGGACTACGCGCGCATCCGTCGCGTGGCAGATGAGACAGGCGCGATCTTCATGGTCGATATGGCTCATCCTGCCGGACTGATTGCCGCGGGTTTATTGGAGAACCCGCTCAAGTACGCGCATATCGTGACGAGCACGACGCATAAGACGCTTCGCGGTCCGCGCGGAGGTGTGATACTGCTGGGCAAGGATTTTGACAACCCGTGGGGCAAGACGACGCCGAAGGGTGAGATCAAGAAGATGAGTGCCCTACTCGACTCGGCTGTTTTCCCGGGCACGCAAGGCGGTCCGTTGGAGCATGTGATAGCCGCGAAAGCCGTTGCTTTCGGCGAGGCGTTGAGTCCGGAATTCAAGGTTTATCAGCAGCAAGTGAAGAAGAACGCGGCCGTGATGGCACAGGCGTTCATGGACAAGGGTTATAAGGTGATCTCCGGAGGTACGGACAACCACTCGATGCTGATCGACCTGCGGACGAAATTCCCGGAGTTGACGGGTAAGGTTGCGGAACAGGCGTTGGTGAGCGCGGATATCACAACGAACAAGAACATGGTGCCGTTTGACAGCCGCAGTGCATTCCAGACGAGCGGTCTGCGTTTCGGTACGCCGGCCATCACTACCCGCGGTCTGAAAGAAGACAAGATGGGTTGGATCGTGGAGCTGATTGACAGAGTGCTGAATTCAGTAGTCAGCAATCAGTCATCAGTAATCAGTTCCGTACGCGAGGAAGTGAACCGCGAGATGATGCA
>JAFVHA010000084.1 GCA_017478035.1 Paludibacteraceae bacterium
AAAAAAGGGACTGCCCCAAGACACACTTTTTACAGACTTTTAACAGACTTTTAACAGACTTTTAACGGGTACAGAATTTTGAAAAATCGTTCCGTTTAGATGCATTTATTTGTAAAAAATGCGCAAAAACTTGCACATGTGCAATTTTTGTAGTAAATTTGCACCCAAATTGGATTTTTATGAACTTTACGCATTTACATGTACACTCCCACTACTCTCTTTTGGACGGATTATCCAAAGTGGAAGATATTGTGGATAAATGTATAGACACGGGAATGAATGCCGTGGCGCTGACGGATCACGGCAATATGTACGGCATCAAAGACCTCTTGGACTATTGCAAGAAAGTGAATAGCGAGAAATCCAAACTGATCGGTGAAAGCTATGTACCGTTCAAGCCGATAGTGGGTGTCGAGGCTTATTGCGCACGGCGCGGACGGCTGTCTAAGAACGAAGACAAAGCCGTCAATGCCGAGGGGCGAACCTATGTCATTGACCGTTCCGGATGGCATCTTATCCTGCTCGCCAAGAACATGGAGGGTTATCATAACCTCTGCCGGATCGTCTCGGCGGGCTACATGTCCGATGCGTTCTACCACACCCCGCGTATCGACAAAGAGCTGTTAGAGAAATACCATACGGGCATCATCTGCTCTTCCGCCTGTCTCGGAGGTGAGTTGCCGCAGAAAATATTAGAGGGAATACAGAAGCCTACCCCCGCCCCCTCCCTGGAAGGAGGGGGGATGGATGCCGAAAAACTGATAGAAGCGGGTGTGTTCAAGGAGGCGGAAGAGACCGTACAATGGTTCAAAGACCTCTTCGGGGATGATTATTACATTGAGCTTCAGCGCCATGAGACGCAGAAACCCGGTGCGGATGTAGAGGTCTATGAGCGGCAGAAACAGGTTAACCCCGTGCTCATCGCTTTGGCGCGCAAATACGGCGTAAAGATCATCTGTACCAATGACTCCCATTTTGTCAATGAAGAGGATGCGGAAGCGCATGACCGGCTTATCTGTCTCAGTACCAACCATTTCGTCAACGATGTCAACAGAATGCACTATACCAAGCAGGAATGGTTGAAGACCCCGGAAGAGATGGCGGCTATCTTCTGTGACATCCCCGAGGCACTGGAGAACACGCAGGAAATTGCCGATAAAATCGAGGTTTATGACATTGACCATGACCCGATTATGCCTAAGTTCGATATCCCCGCATCGTTCGGCAAAGAAGAAGATTATCCCGACCGGTTGGCTTTTGAAAGCGCTTATCTGCGCCATCTGACCATGGAGGGAGCCAAAGAGCGATACGGAGAAGAACGTCTGGCCAATGACGAGGAACTGAAAGAGCGTATCGAGTTCGAGCTCAATACCATCATATCGATGGGTTTCCCGGGTTATTTCCTGATTGTGATGGATTTCATCCGTGCCGCGCGTGAAGAACTGGATGTGTCGGTAGGTCCCGGACGTGGTTCCGCTGCCGGTTCGGTAGTGGCGTACTGCCTGAAGATAACTGACCTCGACCCCCTCAAATACGACTTGCTGTTCGAGCGTTTCCTGAATCCCGACCGTATCTCCCTACCCGATATCGACACCGATTTCGAAGACTGCGGTCGCGGCAAGGTGCTGGATTACGTAAGCCGCAAATACGGCGATACGCATGTGGCGCATATCGTGACGTACGGCAAGATGGCTACCAAGTCCGCCTTGGCGGATGTGGGACGTGTGCAGCAGATTCCGCTGCCCCGCGTGAACGAACTCAAAGGACTCATCCCCGACCGCGAGTTCCCGGACAGTGTGCTCAAGGGTCTTCCGCAAGGCGCCAAGAAGCCCAAAGTGAACCTGCGTAACTGCTATAAATACATCGATGAACTCAAACGGGAGTACGAACAAGGCGACCCGAACACCCGCTCCATGCTGGAGTATGCAGCGCGTCTGGAAGGTACCATCCGCCAAGTCGGCGTACATGCCTGCGGTGTGATCATCGGTGCGGATGACCTTACGAACTTCGCCCCGCTCTCCTCTGTCGAAGACAAGAACAGCAAGAAAAGGGTGCTCGTCACCGAATACGACGGCCATGTGGTCGAGTCCGTAGGACTCATCAAGATGGACTTCCTCGGTCTGATCACGCTGACTATCATCAAGGAGTGCCTAAGGAACATCAAGAAAGCCCGCGGTATAGACATCGATATTGACCATATTCCTATTGATGACGAACTGACCTATAAACTGTTCCAGGAAGGCCGTACGGTAGCCGTCTTCCAATTCGAGTCCGCCGGTATGCAGAAATACCTAAGGGAACTCAAACCTACCGTTATCGGCGACCTCATCGCAATGAACGCGCTCTACCGACCGGGACCAATGGATTATATCCCGCAGTTCATCAAGCGCAAACAAGGTACCGAGGCCGTGACCTATGATATTCCCGTCATGGAGAAGTACCTGAAAGATACATACGGAGTCACCGTCTATCAGGAGCAAGTCATGCTACTCAGCCGTCTGTTGGCCAATTTCACGCGCGGCGAGAGCGACAAGCTCCGTAAAGCGATGGGTAAGAAGCAGATGGCGGTGCTGGCCTCCCTCAAAGACAAGTTCATGGAGGGCGGAAGAGCCAACGGACACGACCCGAATATTCTCGATAAAATCTGGAAAGACTGGGAGAAATTTGCGTCCTACGCCTTCAACAAATCCCACGCGGCATGTTACTCGTGGGTGGCCTATCAGACGGGCTATCTGAAAGCGCACTACCCTGCCGAATTCATGGCGGCGAACCTGACGGTCAACAAGGATGATATCAAAGAAGTGACCAAACTGATGGACGAATGCAAGGC
>JAFVHA010000038.1 GCA_017478035.1 Paludibacteraceae bacterium
AAGTTCTTCGAGGCCTTTGAACCGTATTTTGTGGAAGTGTACCGCAAAATAGCGGGTTCTGATCATTCTGATTGTTCCGATTATTCAGAAATCCCCTCTCTACGGTATGTCAGCCAGTTGCAGGACAGGGATTTGCGGGAAGCGTACGTCAAGACAAGGCAACGGGATTTGATACTCGGGTGGACGAGTCAGGGGATTCATAAGGATGACTTGGAGATGAAGTTAGGCGAGTGGCCGTTGAAGCAAGTCGGTAGTCAGGGTCAGCAAAGGACGTTCGTGCTCGCGATGAAATTGGCACAGTGTTTGTACTTAGGAGAATCAGGAATCAGGAATCAGGAATCAAGACAAAAACCAATACTCTTGCTGGATGATATCTTTGACCGATTGGACAGCGAGCGGGTGGAACGAATTGTGGAGATGGTACAGGGTGACGATTTCGGGCAGATTTTTATTACCGATACCGATCGGCAACACTTGACGGATATCTTGAAGCCCAGTGAAAATGCACGCATTTTCCATGTGGAGGGGGGAGTAATTAACTAGAACTCTAGAAATCCAGATGTATAGAAAACTAGTCATATTACTGCTTTTTGCGACCATCTCGGCGAGTGCTGAGATTAGCTTCCGTGGGGCATGGATAGCGACGGTAGCCAATATCGATTGGCCATCGAAAGAGGCGGTGGGGGACAGTGCCAAGCAGCAAGCAGAGATGACGTGGCTCCTGGATTCGTTAGCGAATCTGGGCATCAATGCAATCATTTTTCAGGTACGGCCTACGGCTGATGCGCTGTACAAGAGTGAGTTTGAACCGGTGAGTCATTGGCTTGCAGGAAAGCAAGGCAGTTGGAAGCCTACCCCGCCCCTCCCTGAAGGGAAGGAGATACAAATGCCGTACGATCCGTTGGAATGGACGATTGAGGAGGCGCATAAGAGGAAGATGGAAGTGCATGTCTGGCTGAACCCGTATCGGGTCAATCTGGCGGGCACTGACACCTCCAAGTTATGCTCCGACCACGTATGGAGGAAACACAGAGAGTGGTTTTGGGAGTACAACAAACAGTGGTATTTTGATCCGGGACTGGATGCGACACGCGAATGGATTTGTACGATTGTGCAGGACATTGTTGAGCGGTATGACGTGCAAGCCATTCATATGGACGATTATTTCTATCCCTATCCGGCAGGAGGAAAGCAAATACCTGATACTGAGACTTTTGCAAAATATCCGAGAGGGTTTGAAGATATCCGCGATTGGCGCAGGAACAACGTCAATTTAGCCATTCAGGAGATCAGTGAGACTATTCACGAATGCAAAGACTCGGTGGAGTTCGGTATCTCGCCGTTCGGCGTTTGGCGGAATGCAAGTGTGGACTCGACGGGCAGTAAGACGAAGGCCGGTATTACGAATTATGACGACCTGTACGCAGATATCCGGTTATGGATTCAAAACGGCTGGATTGACTATGTGCTGCCGCAGTTATACTGGGAGATCGGCAAGAAAGTGGCGGACTATGAGGTGTTGGCGCACTGGTGGGCGAATGAGGTACGCGGGACGAATTGCAAGTTGTATATCGGCATGGCGCCGTACCGGCTGGAAGGAGCGAAAGCCGGAACGCCTTGGGGCACAGGTAATGAGATCGGTCGGCAGATGCAGTTGAACCGCACTATTCCGGAGATCAGCGGCGAGTGTTTCTATTCAACGAGACCGTTGTTAAGGAATCCAAGAGGGGTCTGCGACACGATTAAAGCAGCCTATACGCAAGAGCAAGAAAATAGCGAGTATTCCTTGCCGTGGGAATAAAATCGCCCGCTCATGACCGATACAAAGGAGCAGTTATAGTTGTTGGCGAATGGCGGCGATAACGAAGCCACGGAGGGTTTTGTAGGACTTTTTAGGACGATGTGGAGAACGGGAGGCACAGAGGGCTAAGTGTTCGTGCCATTTGTGGAGCCATTCGTCGTGCTTGACGGGATCACGGAGATCAGCATCGGCTAAGGCAGAGGCTTGTTTGATGAGTTGGAAGGCTTGACGCTGGGCTTCCGTTACGGAGTCCGGATCGCGGTGTTCGGGCATGTGCGAGATGACTTCCTGACCGAAACGGTTGGTGAGATAGAAACGATGGCCGTTAGGCGGAAGTTTGCCAGTGTAGGTCTTGAACTTTTTATTTAATGTTACTTTTCCCATATTGGTTGTTATTTAGATAGGTCTTGCCTCCGATTTAATTCCGAGATACTCTCGATCCGATTCTGTCTCGATAGTGTCTCGCTAGTCTGATTTGCGCACACATAGTGCTTAATCATCGTGCGAGACGTTCTCGGTCGGCTATGGCTCCCCGCTCGCTTCTCTATTCGAATGTCCATCGGACATTCTCCACCCTATTTCGAAGCCAAAAGTCAATTGGCTTCTTCACGCCAGTCTGATTTGGCTACCTATGCGGGGAAAATGACAGAAAAAAAACGGAGCCTTGGAAATTCGATGCAAAGATACAACATTTTTTTGAATTATGCAAATTCAACAATACAAAAATGATTATTTTTGACAAAAAGCGCGCACATACTTGCATATTTGAAAAATTTGTAGTAATTTTGCAGCGCAAAATGAATTGAGCACCCAAGTAATCGCGAATGAGAGAGATAACGACCCTTATAATTGTAATCATTATGGCGTTCTTTTTTCCATCCTGCGCAGCCAATTCATCGGCCGATGACGAGCAGAAAGTGATTTCGCTCAGTTATCACGAGACGGCATGCAGTATAATTCCCACTATATGGTTCGATTTCCGTACAGATGGGGACACTTGCACGTTGACCAACTGCAGTCACCGCTACCCTCATGAAGGTCTGCGGGCTCAAGTGCCGGCAGAAGTGGCGGACAGTCTCTCGCGCATCGTCAAGGAAGAGAAGATGAAGCAGTATAAAGATTTCTACCGGCCTATCGGACATGTGTTGGACGGATGGCAGTGGGACACTCATATACGTTTTGCCGACGGTTCGTCGTGCAGTTCATCCGGACACATGAGGCGTCCGAGCGGAGAGGGCTTGAAACGATTGAAAGAGTATCTCGACAGCGTTTGGGCACAAGTGGACGAGACGAAAGCGGACACGGTGAATATTCACGACAGAAGTTATTAGACTTATCAACAAGCAATCATAAAATAACAAATTAAAATCCACATGATTTATTCGAAAGAAGTACAAGAAATGTGCGTTGTAGCCAAGGGTCCGAAACATGGTCCCGCACCGATTCCCGAAGAGGGCAAATGGGTGAAGGCTACTGAGATCAAGGACATCTCGGGTATGACGCACGGTATCGGTTGGTGTGCTCCGCAACAGGGCACATGCAAACTGAGTCTGAATGTGAAAGACGGTGTGATCGAAGAGGCACTCGTTGAGACGATCGGTTGTTCGGGTATGACGCACTCGGCCGCTATGGCTGCTGAGATCCTGCCGGGCAAAACCATCCTCGAAGCCCTCAACACCGACCTCGTTTGCGACGCTATCAACACGGCAATGCGCGAGTTGTTCCTGCAGATCGTTTACGGTCGTACGCAGAGTGCGTTCTCGGAGGGCGGTCTGACCATCGGTGCAGGTCTGGAAGACCTCGGTAAGGGACTCGTTTCCCAGTGCGGTACACTCTACTCCACCAAGGCTAAAGGCGTTCGTTACCTGCAGTTAACCGAAGGTTATATCACCAAGGAGTTCCTCGACGAGGACAACGAGGTTTGCGGTTACGAGTACGTTCACATGGGCAAGTTCATGGACGCTGTAAAGAAGGGTGTTCCCGCTGACGAGGCTCTGAAGAGCGTAACCGGCACGTACGGCCGCACGACCAAAGAGCAAGGTGCAGTTAAATCGATTGATCCACGCAAAAACTAAGGAGGAGACACTATGATTCGTGAAGTAAAATTTGAGTCGCAAGACCGCCGCGAGAAACAGATTCTCGCCGCTCTGAACGCTAACGGTATCGCTTCCATCGAGGAGGCAAACCAGATTTGCGAGCAATACGGCCTCGATCCTTATCTGACCTGCGAGGAGACCCAACGTATTTGTTTTGAGAACGCCAAGTGGGCTTACGTGGTAGGTACCGCTATCGCGCTGAAGAAAGGCTGCAAGAACGCCGCTGACGCTGCCGAGGCTATCGGTATCGGTCTGCAGGCATTCTGTATCCCGGGTTCCGTAGCTGACGACCGTAAGGTCGGTATCGGTCATGGCAACCTGGCTGCCCGTCTGCTGCGCGAGGAGACCCAGTGCTTTGCTTTCCTGGCAGGCCACGAGAGTTTCGCAGCTGCAGAAGGCGCTATCAAGATCGCTGAGATGGCAAACAAGGTTCGTAAGAACCCGCTTCGTTGCATCCTCAACGGTCTAGGCAAGGACGCTGCTATGATCATCAGCCGTATCAACGGTTTTACCTATGTACAGACCGAGTTCGACTATTTCACGGGCGAATTGAAGATCGTTCGTAAGAAAGCGTACAGCGATGGTCCGCGTGCAAAGGTTAACTGCTACGGCGCAGACGATGTACGCGAAGGCGTTGCTATCCTCTGGCACGAGAACGTGGACGTTTCGATCACCGGTAACTCGACGAACCCGACCCGCTTCCAACATCCGGTAGCAGGTACGTATAAGAAAGAGCGTATCCTTGCCGGCAAACCGTACTTCAGCGTAGCTTCCGGTGGTGGTACCGGTCGTACCTTGCACCCGGATAACATGGCGGCAGGACCTGCTTCCTACGGTATGACGGATACGCTGGGTAGAATGCACAGCGATGCTCAGTTCGCAGGTTCGAGTTCCGTTCCGGCACACGTAGAGATGATGGGCTTCCTCGGTATCGGTAACAACCCGATGGTAGGATGTACCGTTGCTTGCGCAGTAAACGTGGCACTCGCATTGAATAAATAAAATAGAACTCTAGAAATCTAGAATTCTAGAAATTTAGGTAACTAGAAAAAACAATAACAAATTAAATTAATAAACAATTATTATTGGTATGAAAAAGTATCTTTTGATTGCTGTATTGGCTGTAGCCAGCCTTGCAGCTTATGCACAACCTCGTGCAATCGGTGGTCGTCTGGGTTACGGCGCTGAGTTTTCTTATCAACACGGTTTCGGTGAGAGCAACATGCTCCAATTAGAAGTCGGTGCTCCGGGTTTCTGGGGTATTGAGGCAGCTATCACTTATGACTGGATCGATCCGTTCAATGCTCCTGTTCCTTGGAACGAGAAAGGTGAATGGCACTGGTACATGGGTGTCGGTGGCGCTATCGCAACCTATGGTTGGGGCTTCAACAACGGCTTCATCGGCGCAGCAGGTCGTATCGGTATTGAGTACGATTTCTGGTTCCCGCTTCAACTCTCGATTGACTTCCGTCCGACATTGGGCTGTCTCCTCGCAGGCAACGGTAACGGCGGTGTAGCAGCAGGATTCGGTTGGGATGTTTATGCCGGAGGTCTCGGTTTGGGTATCCGTTACAAATTCTAATTTTGAGTCAAGAGTTTGAACGATTAATCAAACATTTCATGTTTCATAACGCACGTATTTTCAGGTACGTGCGTTATTTTTTTTACTTTTTTTCACAAAAAGTATAATTTATTTGCGTATATGAAAATTTATTTGTACCTTTGCCCCCGATACGTGATTTTATTATTGTAAATAATCATTAACTACTATAAATCTATGAGTGAGTACAAAACCAAAGGTGGAGACATTCTTCACTGCCCGCAATGCGGTGCAGTAGTACCGGCATCGGCTTCCGTATGTCCGAAATGCGGTTATGAGTTCAGTGAGATTGCAGCGAACAACAGTTCCGTGCTGTTGGCCGAGAAACTGGAGCGTCTGGAATACGACGATGACAAGCGTCAGGCTATCGAGACATTCCCGGTGCCTAATTCGAAGGCTGATTTATTGGAGTTTGCCACGGCATTGAAACCGCGTATCAAGAACGTGGACAATCCGTTATGGGAGGCCTACATGACCAAATATCAGGAGGTAATCGAGAAGATTCAGGTTTCCTTCCCGAACGACCCGCAGTTGAAACGCTTCGTGGACGAGTTTGACGGTTTGTACGCTGCTATCGAAGCAAAGAGAAAGAAAGCGGCTCGCAGCGACTGGTTCAGCGACCATGCGAAAGCGCTGATTATATCGGCATGTATTATTGTTGTATTGCTCGTAGTCGGCGGTGTGATGATTGCGTTCCGTGACACAGCGGCCAACAAGGCAGAGTTGTGTATCAAGGCCGTTGAATCATCGGTGAACAAAGACAATCTGAAAGCAGCACGTAACTTCATCATGGGCTACAAGAACGACAAGGACGATATCATGGAGAGTTACATCACGTTGCTGAGCAAATATTTCGACGAAGGCAAATGGGACGAAGCCAAATCGCTGGTTGAGTTCTACGGTCAAGGCCAATACACAAGTGATCTGAACCGCGGTTTGTTCAACTACCTGATGGCTACCGGCGAATACGAGAAGGCGGAAGACTACATCAACGTAGAGGAAAAACCGTCGGACAAGGAATATTTCGAATGGATGGAAGAGAGTGTGGACCTGATGTGCAAAGCCGGCTTGATCAATCCTGCCGAGCAGTTCATCGCCAAGAAAGCACTTCATTTCGCATCCAACCAGAGCGGTTATTATACCAAGGACCGTGTTCAGGCACGCTTGGAGAAGATCGTAGCGGCTTACAAGTAATGGCACACTATTTGTGAATATAAATTTAAAAATTTTAATACTATGGGACTTTTTGGTTTAGGTAAAAAAACGAACGAAGGCGGCTTAATGGACGCCATCCGTTGCGACGAAAAAGATTTCCTTATCTGGAAATGGCGTCCGGCGGGACAAGATGCCAACTCTACGAAGAAAGAGAACTCTATCCGTACGGGTAGCAGTTTGAATGTACGTCCGGGACAAGCAGCAATCTTCCTGTACCCGAACACCAGCGGTGAATATGATGTGATTATCGGTCCGTACAATGATGTGATCAAGACAGACAACATGCCGGTTCTTGCCAACATCATCGGCGCTGCCTATGCAGGTGGTACACCGTTCCAGGCTGAGGTATATTTCATGACCTTGGCAGAAGGTATGAGTGTAGATTTCACGATTCCGTTCTTCAACATCTTCCCTTCACAGCGCGAATACAAGATGTACCAGTTGGAAGTAGCCGTGGACGGCAGTCTGATGTTCGCCGCAGCTCCTTCGCGTGAGGAATACCGTTGGAAATTTGACTCGGCCGGCAGAACCGACGATTTCAATGCTTATTACAAAGAGGAGTTGAAAGAGTCGCTCAAGGGCTTGTTCGAGAAATGGGGTGGTAACAACACCACGATGGATGACCTGCGCAAAGGCATGCAGGATCTGATCACGGCCGAAGTGGTCAACCGCTTTGCCGACATGCCGCAAGAGGTGTTCGCATTGGATTTGAACCGTTTACGCAAAGTATGGGGACAGTTCATGCTGGCGAACATGTTCCCGCAGTTACGCCGCAGTTTCGGAATCTGGCCGGTACAGCTTAACATATCGGACATCCGTTACAACCAAGGCGCAGAGGGTTACAAGAAACTCAAACGCGTCACGGAGGAGCAAGCCTTCAATATCAACTTGCAGAACGAAGAGAACGTACTCAGTCAGTTGGCTACCGATGCCGCCGTACGTAACGGAATGGTTGTTCGTCAGGCCAATATTCAAATGGATCACCAGGAAGATATGATGTCACGCATGCGCGAAGAAGCACAATTCGCACAACACGCACAGACGGAGGCCACTGCGCACCGTACCAACCTCGCTTCCGAGACTTCGTACCTCGGAGCACACACCGTCAACGTACAAGGTTCTGTTATGCAGGCCGGTATGGAAAATCTCGGCCAGATGGGAGCTATGGATCTCGGCGGCGGAGGCGGCGGCATGAACCCTGCCGGAATGATGATGGGTATGGGTATGGCAGCCGGTATGGCCGGTCAGATGGGCCAGATGATGGGCAATATGGGCAATGCGTTCAACAACCAGGTTACGCAAGCCGGTGCTCCTACACCTCCGCCTATGCCGGGTCAGACACCTCCGGCACCGCCTACACAACCTGCCGCAGCCTTCTTCGTGCTCGTCAACAACCAGCAGTTCGGTCCGTGCGACGTAAACGGTTTGCGTCAGATGATCGGCGCAGGTCAGATCAACGCACAGACCATGGCTTGGGCACAAGGTATGCCTCAATGGGCTCCGTTAGGCACTATTCCGGCTCTTGCTCCGCTGTTCCAAGCACCGCAGATGCCGCCTACAGCACCGGGTAGCGTACCTCCTCCCCCTCCCGCGATGTAATGAATGTTGAATGTTTAAAGATTGAAAGATATGAATCCACAAGATTTTGATGCCTTATTAAGCACGCAATCGGGTTTCTTTACTCAGAACCAGATGGTCAACACGGCCGCCAACACCCAGCTGACCCAACAAGCTTTGCAGAATGTTCAAACGATGCAGACGCAGGTTCCTATCGGCTCTATGCCCGCAGCTCCGACGTCTCCGACATTCAACCGTCTGGCCGATGAGCAATTGGCTGCCCAGATGCAGTTCTATGTACTTATCAACAACGAGCAGAAAGGTCCGATCTCGCTGGAGCAACTGAAAGGCCTGGCAGTCGTTGATATCATCACTCCGGAAAGTATGGTATGGCGAATCGGCACACCGGACTGGACGGATTTGAAGACTTGTTTGGCGAATTTACCTGTTTAACCATTAAAACGCAAAGACATGAGTGATTCAGGCATGTTTGACAGAGTAGTGGAATTCGGTATGGGTATGGCCGTATGTCAGCAGATTCCTCAAATGATGAATACTGCAAGCAACGCCGCCAACCAGCCGGCTCCTCCTCCCATTCCCAAGGCTACGGCTTATTTCCTTGCCATTGACGGCAAGCAATACGGTCCGTTCACCGTGGAGCAGTTACGTCCGTTTGTTCCGACCGGACAAATCAACGAACAGACTCTGGTATGGTGTCAAGGAATGAGTGCATGGGCTCCCGCCTCTACGCGCGGAGACATTGCGCAGATATTCACAGTATAAAACGTATTAATTTACACAGCAATGAAAATCAATCCGTTTCTCACCGTCATCTCACTGCTGCTGGCAGCATTGGTAGCGTACGCGCTGTATTCCTTCTGCCGTTCGGAAGAGTTGAGATGGATGATCACGCTGCTTGGCGGCGTAAGTATTTTCCTCAGTTGGGCCGGAACGCTCGGCGTTTCGCTTCCGGACAGAGGACGTAACGTTAACTTTAAAGTGCTGGGCAGCATCTGCGCAGCAGTTATCACCGTTTTGCAGATTATATTCACTTTTTCAGCCGTTTCACTGCCGACGTACACGTTAATCACGGGTGTACTGCTGCTGTTATGGCTGGTAATTGCATATGCGATTGCAAAATAACCCTTTTTATTAACTTCAAATATCTACACATTATGAAAAAATTGATGATGGTAGCTATGGCCTTAATCGTAGCATGTAGTGTAAGTTTCGCAAACGAAGCATCTGATTTCAAAGAGGTACGCAAACAGCGTCAGGAAATCCGCAAGATGACCAAGAAAGATCTGAACGAGCGTTGCACAAAAGCCGCTCGCAAAGAGGCTAAAGTGCTGAAGAAAGCCGGTTGGATTGTAAGTCCGGGTACTCTTCCGCTGGAGAAACAGTTGGACCGTTCGTACAACATGGAGATGGAATATGATGAGAATCTGTTCCCGAAGTACATCATGGCTAACGCTCAATCGATCGGCGAGAACTATGATGCTGCCAAGACTTCCGCTTTGAGCCTTGCTGTTACCAACCTTGCAGGCCAGATTCAGACCGAGGTTACCGCATTGGTAGAGAACACGGTTGCCAACAAGCAATTGGAGGCTAACGAAGCTGCTTCCATCGCAGAGACCGTTATGTCGAGCAAGAACCTTATTTCCCAGTCTATTGGTCGTACGATCACTGTTGTAGAGTGCTACCGCGAGGTAAAGAAAAACGGCAACAAGGAAGTGCTGGTTCGTATTGCTTACAACGGCGAGATGGCAAAGCAAGCAGCCAAGAAAGCTGTTCGCGAGGAATTGGAGAAGAAAGGTGCTAACCTCCACGAGCAATTGGATAAGGTGCTTGGTTTCTAATACTATAGTCGAGAGTCGAAAGACAAAAGACAAAAGCATATGAAACGTCTATTAACTTTTATATCGGCACTGCTGCTCGTAGGGGCGGCAGTAGCCGGTGAAAAAGTGATTCAATCATCCGCCAAACACCAACCCAAATGGATTGGAGGTATGGAGGACGGTTATTTCATTGTCTCCGCAGAAGCATCGAGTCTGGATGCCGCTCAAGAGAAAGCCATCACACGCGTACGCGAACAAATAATATCTGCAGTTGCGACACGTGTGCACTCGGCCACATCCATCACGATGCATGAGATCACGACCAACGGTTCGATCAATTCGCGCAAGGAGATGAAGAGTCAGCTCAGTGTTGAGGCAGCGGACATACCCTATCTGGCTAATGTTTCGCCCTCTCACGCAGAAGATTTCTACTGGGCAAAGATTCGCAGGGATGACAAGTCCACGTATTATTACTATCACATCAAGTATCCGTTCTCGAATTCCAAACTTCGCATGCTCGTAGATGACTACGAGAAGCAGCAGAAGTTGATTAACGACACTTTGCAAGCTTTTGCATCCGTTAATTTTGCCGATTTCGACGATTTGGACCAGATGTTACTTCGTCATACCATGCTGAAACAGTTTGCAGCCACGTTGCGCGAGAATGATTCCCGTCAGGAGATTATCCGAGCTATCCGCGGCACCTACGAGCAGATGCTTGCGCGCAACCTGCATGTAGAGACTCTTTCATCCGACCGTCAGAGCACACGCGCGGCACTTCTGTACGGTACGCAGCAACTCACTTGCTCCGCACTGCCCAAAGTGAAAAGCAACTGTCTGACAGCCATCGAATTGAAACATGCCGCCAATGCTGCGGTTATCAACTATGATTTCCAAACAGGATGCTACGAAGACGAGCAGAACTGGCTGGAGATCGTTTACACCGTGTTAGGCAAGAAATATTCCACACGATGCTACATTAAATAACAAACAACTCAACCATTAATATTCTATTTTAATATGAAGAAATTATTTCTTGTAATCATTGCAGTTGCCTTGGTTGCGGCTCCGCTTTCTGCCAAGAAAGTAACCAAAGAGTATCAACGTCCTTCTCTGCACCTGGTACTGATCAACACCGACGAGCCGACCTCTGAACAGGTAGCGGATCTCGTTCCGCAAATCGCTGTAGCATGGGATCAATATGAGATTCCGGCACTATACAACGAACTGCCTCTCGCTTTCAAATCAATGAACGGAGGTTCTCCGAAAGGCGGCATGATGGAACTCATCGCTTCTTACGGAACCTATGACAAACTCAAAGGAATGAAGTCAGAAGACCTGAAGAAGGTGGATGAACTGAAGTCCGGAAAGAAATATGTAGAGGATTTGAAAGAGCGTTGCGATGCTGTCGGCAATGAGATTGCTCACGAGATTATCGCACATTGGTTCAACATCCAACCGGATGGAACATACAGTCTGGATACCATCTCGAAATATGCATGTTACGGTGCAACCCAGGTAGCAGCTCTTGATGCCGCTTCCAACACCGATGCCGGTGCTCAGGTAACGATGATGAACGACCTTATGGATCCGACGATTGCCAACTCATATGTTGCTTTCTCGAAAGTAGCGCTGTATGCCAACGAGCCGGTTGCCGCTTTCACGCGTGACTTGGCTATCGTATTGGGCGAGATTGCACAGCAAGTAGCAGAAGCTGCAGGTACTCCGGGTGCAGGTCTGATTGGTCCTGCTGCAAAGAGTGCTGCATTGATTGCCTATGCAGCTGCTAAAGATGGTTACAGTGCCTATAACACCACCTTGCTTTACAAGCTCGTATGGAACAACGATGTTTATGCAGAGTTTTCCAAACTGCTGACCCCGAACGATCCAAGCAATCCTTGGAACGGAACAGTGGACATGGCCGGTTTCAAAGCTATGGAGTTCAAACTCGAGTACCTCAACAACGACCAGTGCCACAACGTTGTTACCCGCACGATTGGTAACAAGAATGAGGACAACGCAGGTCTGACCCGTCTGACCATCAAGAAGAACCTCAACAAGCAGATTGTCAACCTGCAGAACAAGAACGAGGAGTTCAAGCCGATGGTTCCTATCGTAGATATCCAAGCTAAGTATATCGTAGCTGATATGGGTACGAAAGAGGCTGTTCGCGCGAACGAGACTTTCGACGTTATTGCTCCCGAGACCGACGCCCGCGGCGTACTCAAATACAAAGTAGTTGGCCAGGTTAAGGTAAAGAAAGGTGCTATCTGGGATAACGAGACCATTGATATGGCAGAGGCTGCCGACAATGCTACTGTTTCCCAGGAAGCACTGGAAATACAAGGCACTCAACTTACCGGAGCCGGCGTAAAAGCTGCGAAACCGGGTATGTTTGTAAAACGTGTCAGAGGTAAAGCAAAAAAATAATTTCTAACTATTGACTACAATGAAACGTTTTGCACTTTGCCTTTTTGCATTTGCTTATATTCTGGGTATCGCTCCTGTTTGGGGCGGTGCTCAGAAGAAAGCAGACAAGGCTACCGAACAATGGCGCTATGAAGCCGAGGATATCAATAAGATTTCCAAACAAGGTACGGTAACATTCAAGATATGGAGTTACTCCAAGAAAGAGACTGTTGCCATTTCTCAGGCTCCGAAGAATGCCGTTCACGCCATTCTTTTCAAAGGATATGGCTCTTATGCCCCGATGGTATCTCCTGCCCTCGCTGAGCAACATGCTGATTTCTTCAAAGAGTTCTTCAAAGAAGGAGGCGGCTATCGTCGTTTCGTTCAGACTACCAATAACGGCGCTCCGGCACCCGGAGACATCATCAAGGTAGGCAAAGAATGGAAAGTCGGTGTGGTTGTTGTTATCAGCAACACGGAACTGCGCAAGTACCTTGAGCAGCAAGGAGTAATCGGAAAATTAGGCGGTATGTTCTAATTGGATTAGTTATTACAAATACTATAGTTATATGAAGAAAATAGTTTTATTAGCGGTATCTCTGATAGCAACCGTAACGCTGTTTGCTCAGGCCACGAAGCCGACTTTGATGGTTTTGCCGAGCGACAACTGGTGTGAGGAACACGGCTTTACCCAACGCTTTGAGAACCAGGGTCAGGTAACCGTTGTGAGCGACTATGCACGTGCTCTTCGCGAGGATGCCAAATTAGGTATGGCTATCCATAAGATTGAGGAAATCATGAATACATACGGTTTCCCGCTCAAGAACCTGGAACAAACGTTGAAAGGTCTTTCCAATCAATCCGCAGAGGACGCTATGCTTACCAGCAAATCCGGAGCAGAAGCTGCAGAGAGCCCTATTGATAAGTTGAAGAAGACCGCTAAAGCGGATATCCTCATCTATCTCAACTGGAAGACGATGGCCATGGGTCCGAAGTTAAAAGTCATTTATGACTTGGCCGGAATGGATGCTTACACGAACAACAACGTGGCTACCGCACAAGGTCAATCCGTTCCTCTGGCTATGGATGAGTTCTCTATTCTGCAACTCACCACTCAAGCCAACATGCCGAAGTTCGTTGAACAACTGAACGCCCATTTCAACGATATGGTTGAGAAAGGACGTCAAGTAAGCGTACGTATCAAGGTATGGGATGATTTCGAGGACGGTCTGGAAGCTGAGTTTGACGGAGTTGAGCTGAGTGAGATCATTGAGACCTGGATGAGCAAAAACTGCGTACAGGGCCGTTATCACTTGAGCGATGCTACCGAAAACATGATGTACTTCGACGAGATCCGTATCCCGCTGTTTGACGACGGCGGTCGCGCAACGGACACCCGCAGATGGCTTGGCAACTTGCGTAAAGAGCTCAAGAACAAGTATCAGATTGAAGCCAAACTGATGATGCAAGGTTTGGGACAAGCAC
The DNA here is from genome assembly GCA_017478035.1 of Paludibacteraceae bacterium. GTDB lineage: Bacteria > Bacteroidota > Bacteroidia > Bacteroidales > Paludibacteraceae > Colicola. The sequence continues at coordinate 14,002 of JAFVHA010000038.1, forward strand.
AACTCGTAATTGGAGGAAAATAATATGAAAAAATCACTTATTATTTGCATTTTGTGCTCGATGCTTTGCGCTCCCGCCTTCTGTCAGGAAGAGGATCATATGAGCGATAAAGACCGCGTAGCACTGACCGCTATCGTGCTGGATGACAATATTCCGGCCGGAGCTCACAAACAATTGGTGAACAAGATGACCCAGATTGCTGCCAAAAGCGGTTGCGCTGCTACCAGCAACAGTCGTTTTATCATTACCTGCTCCGCTGATATTCTGACCAAGGATATCACGCCGACCGCTCCTCCCCAGCATGCCTATACCGTAGCGCTTAACTTCTACGTAGGCGACGGTGTTGAGGGACGTCTGTTCTCCTCCTACACGATTGAATGCAAGGGTGTAGGCCAAACACCGGACAAGGCGTATATCAATGCGCTGAAGAACGTACGTGTAAACGATCCGGGCTTCAAAGCCATGTGCGACAAGGGCAAAAAAGAGATTATTGCCTATTACAATACCCATTGTGATATGATTATCTCCGACGCCCGCGCGATGGTAAAACGCCATGAGTTCACCAATGCCATTGACCTGCTCAACAGCATACCTGAGGTTTGCGAGAGCTGCTATCTGAAGGCGAACGACGAAAGCGTCATTGCCTATCAGGCATGGCAGGATGATGTGTGCAACATGGCTCTGACCAAGGCACAATCCGCATGGGCTACACGCGATGCACAAGCAGCTGCCGCTGCGCTGGAGTTTGTTCCGGCAGAAGGAGCTTGCGTAGAACAAGCAAACGCTCTGAAGAACGAGATTGCAACCAGACTGGATGCCAAAGAGCGCGAAGAATGGGAGTTCAAGATGAAGCAATACGAAGACGCGAAAGCGGAACGTAAAGCAGAACGCGAGGCCCGTCTGGCCGCCCAGGCTCACCAAGCTGAAATGCAAGCACAAGTACAACAAACAGAGCGCGAGATGCTGAGAGAGACGCTTCGGGCTGCCACCAACGCAGTTGCAACCAACGAAGTTGTAGCCGCTGCCGCTCAGCCTGTTAAAGTGACTTATCAGGTTAAAGGAAAATGGTTTAAATAAAAGTTGAACGTTTCGGTTGAACGTTAACGTAAGAAAAAACGAGCTCGTCATCCCGACGAACTCGTTTTTCATATAACAAACAATCTCTATTTATCACTAAATCTTAGTGCTTTATTCTATACATAACAAACATCGTGCCAAACTAATTTTTCCAAAAAGAAATTAAAAAATCATATTAATGTACAAAATATTTGCATATTTGGAAGAAAAGTAGTACCTTTGCACCCGATTTCGGTAGTTATCATGGCTGTAGACATACGAGAAATACATACGAGACGGGATTTGAAAAAGTTCATTCAATTCGCGAATGACCTCTATGCAGACTGTCCGTATTATTGCCCTCCGCTCTTCTTCGATGAGATGAATTGCTTTAATCAGGAGAGGAATCCGGCTTTGGAAGTATGTGAATATCAGTTATGGCTTGCTTTCCGGGACGGCAAGATTGTTGGGCGGATTGCAGGAATCATTAACCGCAAGGCCAATGAGAAATGGGGCGTGAAGCATGTGCGCTTCGGATGGTTCGATTTCATCGATGATCCGGAGGTCAGCAAGACACTGTTGGACACCGTCGCTGCCTGGGGAAAAGCACGAGGTATGGAAGGTCTGAACGGTCCTGTCGGTTTCACGGATTTTGACCATGAGGGTTTGCTCATCGACGGATACGAGTACCCTGCGGTGATGGCAAGTCTCTATAACTACCCGTATTACGTACGTCATATAGATGCGTACGGCTTAGAGAAAGAGGCCGATTGGTTTGAGTTCCAAGTGTATCCGCCGAACGGATGTCCGGAACGCCTGATCCGCATCGCCGATATTGTCAAAGAGCGCTCGCATGTACGTATAGACAAGGTGAAGAACTCGCGGGAGCTGGTACGAAAATACGGCATCGAGTACATGGACGTCATCGACGAAGCGTATCAGAAATTATACAATTTCCAGCCGATGACTGTCAAGCAGAAGAACTACTACAAGAATATGTATTTCCCGCTGCTGAACTTCGATTTCGTAACGTTGGTGGTGAATGAGAAAGACGAGATTGTAGGTGTGGGACTTGGAATGCCGGATATCTCGGACGCGTTGCGTAAATGCGGAGGCAAGCTACTGCCGCTCGGATGGTATTACCTGCTGAAAGCGCTGAAGGCAAAGAAGATGGACAGTTTCAGTTTTCTGCTGATTGCCGTACGCCCGGATTATCAGGACAAAGGCATCAACGCCTTGTTCTTCCAAGACCAGATTCCGTACATCAACCAATACGGCATCAAGCGTCTGGAGACAACGAATATATTGGAGACGAACACGAAGAACATTGCCAATTTTACGCAGTTCGACCACAAGCGGCATAAGCAACACCGCGCGTACATCAAGGCTATCTAATGGCAACAAGCAACAAGACATATGAAACAGCCTTGGCCAAGTTGAATGCGTATGTAAAGAAACAGGGATTGCGTAAGAGTAATGTCCGTAATCAGGTCTTAGAGCAAATATGCCGTTTGAAGCAACCCTTTACGGCAGAACAACTAACGCAAGTTTGCGAGGAAGACAGGATATCTGTAGCTACCATTTACAATGCATTGTCCCTGTTCGTTACCGCCCAGATTATCCATGCGAGTAACCGCCAAAGAGGACGCACGGCCATCGAATATGAGTTGATAACGGGTACACAAAACAGACTGCAGGTTATTTGTTCGGAATGCGGGCGAAAAGCCAATTTTCATGACAAAGCACTCGAACGAATGATTGTAGAAAGGCAATATTATAATATAAGCATGCAGCATTTCTCCTTGTTTGTTTACGGAGAATGCCGGCTGTGCAGACAAAAAAAGAAACAAGAAGCACGCAAATCATGAGCTCATTAACTATCTATTGGATATTATTTGCAGTTATCGCTATTGCGAGTTGGATTGTATCGGCCTCAGTAGAGAGCAAATTCAAGAAATACAGCAAGGAGGGATTACCGTTTAGCGGTAAGGATATCGCCGAAAAGATGCTGCATGACCATGGCATCACGGATGTCCAAGTCACCTGTATTGATGGCGAACTGACAGACCACTATAATCCGTCCACGAAGACCGTTAACTTATCGGAAGATGTCTATAACGGCTCCAACGTAGCCGCAGCTGCGGTAGCCGCGCATGAATGCGGTCACGCAGTACAGCATCAGATGGCCTATGCGCCGCTTAAGATGCGGTCGGCATTGGTTCCGGTGGTTTCTTTCTCGAGCAAATGGATGACATGGATTCTGCTTATCGGCATGTTAACGTTAGAGGTCTTCCCGACCCTTTTGCTGATTGGCATCGCTTTGTTTGCCACGACCACGTTGTTCTCGTTTATTACCTTACCGGTAGAAGTGGATGCCAGCCGCCGCGCCGTTAACTGGTTGCAGGAAGCCGGTATTACCAATTGCGAGACCACGGAGATGGCTTCCGATGCACTTCATAGCGCAGCCTATACCTATGTAGTAGCCGCCCTGAGCTCGCTTGCTACATTGGTATATTATATACTCATATTTATGGGAGGAAACCGTAGGTAACCCTCCTATGGCCCTGTAGCTCAATTGAATAGAGTGTCAGATTCCGGTTCTGAAGGTTCTGGGTTTGAGCCCCAGCAGGGTCACAAAAATAGGCAGCGAGCGCTGCCTATTTTTATTGTACATTGTACATTGTAAATTGTACATTATCGTAACCGCAAATCTACGATGATCGGCTCATGGTCGGCATAGCGGTGAAGCGATTTGTCCTTCATCTTGTATGCGCCGTGCTGGTAATACCAATCGGCATTGACATGCCAGGGACGGACACGGACTATTTGTGCAGCCATAGACGGGTTGGCAAAACAGCGGTCGAGATACCCCATTTCCCCTTTATAGACATAGGAATAGTCATCGGGACAGAAACGCATCAACTGGTCTTCATAGCCGGCGCGGACAATCGTTTGTATCGGCTGCTCCTGGGTATAGCAGTTGTAATCACCCAGTAGCAGCATATCGGCATCGCCATACAATGTAAGCGCTTGCGGCAACATCAGCAGTAAGGAATCCGTATTATCCATCCGCTTGAGATTCGTATCATATTGCGTTCTTCCGGGACGTTTGGATTTGAGATGGTTGAGACTGATAATCAGCCGTTCTCCGGAGGCTATCTCTTCAAAGCCCTGCATGAACATTCGCGCATAGTAATGGCTCGCTGTGTCGCGGTACGCAGAGATCGGTTGCTGGAACGGACGCACTTTGTCTATGCGATAGAAGAAACATCCGCCTATACGGTCCATGTCCTGCAGCGGCATCGTGACATAGCCGTATTGGGGACCTTTCTTGTTGAGTTCCGCCAGTAACATCTGAGGTGCCTTGTCTCCTACCTGCATCTCGCAGAATGCAAAGATATCCGCGTGCATGGCTTGAAGGGCACTGACCAGTTTGCGGGTCTTGAGAGCTTGTTGATCGGGTGTGGTACGTTTGTGGGCATAACCGCCCAGATCAGCGAAATAATTCTCTATATTCGCGCCGACCACGCGCAATTCACCCTTAGCGGGTTTAGGCAGTTTGTCCACGGAAGTATGCTTCGTTTTGACGCCCTGTCCGGAAACGAGATGCCGTTCGCCGGTCACGCGTGCCGTAATATTCTTCACGCGGTCGCCCGTGCGCACTTTGTAATAGGCATTGCGGCAGTTGATGCAGATAGACGCCGCTCTGTTCGCATGGACGATTTGCCAATACATCGTGCTGTCCCCATCCGCAAGACCGACAGCTTTCTCCTCCGGGCAATAGATGCGCTCGGGAGCCAGGATAAGGGAGTCATAGAAACTGCCGCATACCACCAAGGGTGTCGTCAGTTGTACCATTTGGTTGGTATACTTGCTCCAATCGGCCTGGAGTTGCTCTAAAGAAACACGCTCCACCGCAAAAACGGAGAGCGTGCCTAAAAGGAAAAAGAATAAAATCTGTTTTTTCATAGTGTTGCGGAGGATGGGATCGAACCACCGACCTTCAGGTTATGAGCCTGACGAGCTACCACTGCTCTACTCCGCGATTTATCGCTTGGAACGGACATCAAAGACCTCCTTTGAACCAAACGCGGGTGCAAAGGTACTGTTTTTTTTTGACATGAGCAAATTTTTGACTAAAAAAGTGCCAAAAATCTGCTTTTTTACCTTAAATTATTCTTTCGGCCACATAAACTTGGCACAATAAATCCGTAAGGTATTGCGACTCACATGTATGGTCATCGCAATACGTCGTTGGGAAACGCCTTGTGCCATCATTCGGCGAATGAGTGCTTCTTTCTCGTAGCAACGGTGTTGCCGTCTGGTGTAACGGTAGCCAAACGGGCGGCCAAGTTTCTTCCCCTCCGCACGGACACGGGCCAATGCCTCTTTGGTCCGCTGGGAAATCAACTTTCGCTCAATCTCCGCGGACAGCCCAAACGCAAACGCCAGCACCTTCGACTGGATATCATCGCCCAACCGGTAGCCTTCTTTGATGGTCCATACACGGCATTCTTTTCTCATGCAAAGAGACAAAATCTCCATAATCATGAATAGCGACCTGCCAAGACGGGACAATTCCGAACAGACGATGGTATCCCCGGCACGCGTCTTGCGCAGCAATAATCCCAACCGGCGTTTGTTGTACTCCTTCGCGCCGGAGATGGTTTCCTCAATCCAACCGTTGATAATAAGGTTATTCACTCTGCAGAACTCTTCAATCTCAAATCGCTGGTTCTCGACAGTCTGCTTGTCAGAACTTACGCGTATATATCCATAAATCATTCTCAAAAATACACTTTTTTTTGCATATGTACAAATTTTTTTGTACCTTTGCACGCAAAATCGAATATTATGGCTAAGTACATTGTCATGGCAGAGGAAGGTGAGCGTGTTTTACTGGATAAAGCGCGCGAGCAATTAGGACTCCAATTGCAGGACGCAACACTCCTGTACACGGGCGTAGGCGCGATAAATATCATAAGGAGTTTGCAGGATTTGGACCGCGAGGCGGAGATCTACAATATCGGTTACGCCGGTAGTGCCAATTTTGATCTGGATACGTGGGTGGAAGTGACGGAAGTGAGATTAAATCACCCGAATGTCACCTATCCGGAGCCAGAGTTGAAAATTCTAAATTCAAAAATCAAAAATCAAAATTGCCGTCAGGCGATATGCTATTCCAATTGCGATTTCGTGCTGGCGTCGGATTACCAAGACTGCGTTTTCGACATGGAGCTGGCTTTCATTGCGGCACTCGGTTTCAAGAACCTGCATAGTTTGAAGTATGTCAGTGACAACCTGTCGCTGCACGCGTATCACGAATTAACGCACGGAGTCGAATGACCACCATCTATTTAAAACCGCATAAAGAGGAGTCGGTAAAGCGTTTTCACCCCTGGGTGTTCAGCGGAGCCATCGCACGTGTGGTATTAGACGCCGACCATCAAGCCGCAGCACCGGAAGAGGGCGAGTTGGTTTGTGTGCGTTCGGCGACGAACGAGGTATTAGGCGTCGGTCACTGGCAGGTAGGCAGTATAGCGGTGCGGATTTTGGCATTCGGCGAGGAGACCTTACCAAAAGACTTTTGGAAGGAACGCATTCGGGCAGCATACCGGGTACGCGAAGCAATCGGGTTGGTAAGAAATCTGAATGACACCTATCGCTTAGTGCATGGAGAAGGAGACTGGTTACCCGGACTGATTGTCGATGTGTATGCCGACACGGCGGTAGTCCAGGCACATTCGGTAGGGATGCACATGCACCGGATGGAGATCGCGAAGGCCATCATCGCCGAAGTGCCGCAAGTCAAAAACGTCTATTATAAATCCGACGACACCCTCCCATTCAAAGCCCCCATCGAAGGAGACAAAATAGGGTATCTTCGTCATAACGACACGTCATTACGTCATGACAACGAAGAATTCTGGTCCACAGAAAACGGTCTTTCTTTCCGAATTGACTGGTTGCGGGGACAGAAAACAGGATTCTTTGTGGATCAGCGTGAAAACCGGGCGCTGGTAGAGCGATACGCGAAAGACAAGGACGTACTGAATATGTTCTGCTACACCGGCGGTTTCTCTTTGTATGCCTTGCGCGGAGGGGCAAAAACGGTGGACTCGGTCGATATAAGTCAGAAGGCAATCGATTTGGTCAATATCAACGTGGCGAAGAATTTTCCGAATGCCACAAACCACACCGCGATAGCTGCGGACGCTTTTGAGTATCTAAGCAAGCAGAAAGAGGCGGGTAAGACATACGACCTTATCATTCTGGACCCGCCGGCTTTTGCGAAACACAGGGATGCCGTGAAGAATGCGTTACGAGGCTATCAGCGGATTAACGCGAAGGCGATAGAGATGATTCGGAAAGGCGGTTTGTTGTTCACGTTCTCCTGCTCGCAAGCGGTGGATAAAGAGGCGTTCCGTCTGGCGGTCTTTTCAGCCGCAGCGCAGGTGGGACGCAAAGTGCGAATCTTGCATCAGTTGCATCAGCCGCAGGATCACCCCATCAATATCTATCACCCCGAAGGGGAGTATCTAAAGGGATTAGTGCTTTATGTGGAATAAAGCACATTTATGATTTATGATTTGTGATTTATGATTTTGGTTTGTTTTGACACAGAGACGACGGGACTGGATGTGCAGAAAGAGCATATTATCCAGTTGTCGCTGGTGAAGTTTGACACGGAGAATTGGCAGGTGATTGACCAGCGGGACTGGTACATCCTGCCGGAAGGAGAGTTCACGATCCCTGCCGAAGCGGAAGCGGTGCATCATATCAGTAAGGCGTTTTTGCAGGAACACGGTGTGAGTCTCAGAAGCGTTTATGACGAACTGATTGCGTTTACAAACGGGTGCGACATGTTGAGTTACAACGGAAACGGATACGATGCGCCTATCCTGCACTATAATTTGGCACGTCTGGGGCTGGACTTTGATTTTGAGGGCAGGACATGGTATGATGCCCTGTTGCTGGAACGTATCCATACGGCAGGAATGGTAGATGAGAATGGCGAGAAAGTGCATAATAACCTGACGAGCGCGTACACGCGTTATTACGGTCATCCGTTTGAGGGGGCGCATAACTCCTTGGACGATGTAATGGCAACTATAGAGGTCTTCAAAGCCCAAGTGGCGGCACACGGATGGGAATGGGCACAGCGGGATGAGTTCGGTTTTATTTGTTATGACCGCTGGTTGACCAAGAAAGGCAATTATTACTACTTGACGCAGGGAGGTCATAAAGGCGAAAGTATCGAATCGATGCTTCGTATCGACCGGAGTTATCTGGAGTGGTTGGTAGATAAATGCAACTGGACGGACGACCAGACACGCGACATCATCGAACCCTACCTGGGACGCAAAAAGCCAATAGCAAATAGCCAACAGCCAACAGCGGTCAAGAACCCTTCACGGGGCAAAAAACGCAGCAAAGGGATTATCACGGATGCCGATTTAAGCCTTTTTTAAATAAAAAGTGCAAAAAAGTGCTGCAAAATTTGGTCAATTCAAAAAATTGTAGTACCTTTGCACCCGCTTTTCGCACAGAACGTAGCGCTATACAAGTGCAGAGCACGAAGTCGCGCGAGTTCTAGTGTAAGCGACCGGCCGGTTGGATGAGCGACTTAGTCAGCGGTCTGCAAAACCGTTTAGAGCGGTTTGACTCCGCTACCGGCCTCCAAGCCGCCCGAAAAAGGGGCGGCATTTTTTATGGATAACGTCATTAAGGACATAACGGAACAGGAGTACAAGTACGGCTTCACGACTGACGTGGAGACGGATATTGTACCGGCAGGACTGAACGAGGATATCGTTCGGTTGATTTCGGCGAAGAAAGGCGAGCCGGAATGGTTGCTCGAGTTCCGTCTCAAAGCGTTCCGCAAATGGCAGACGATGACTCCGCCAACATGGGCGCATCTTACGATTCCCGAGATTGATTTTCAGGCCATCTCGTATTACGCAGCCCCAAAAAGCCAAAAGCCAACGGCCAACAGCCAACAGCCGGAAATAGACCCCGAGATCATGAAGACCTTCGACAAGCTCGGTATTCCCTTGGAAGAACGGGCGGCACTGGCAGGCAACATGGCGGTAGATGCGGTGATGGACAGCGTGAGTGTGAAGACGACCTTCCGGGATACGCTGGCCGAGAAAGGAATCATCTTCTGCTCTATTTCCGAGGCAGTGAAGGAACATCCGGATCTGGTACAGAAATACTTGGGTTCGGTGGTTCCGCCGACCGATAATTTCTATGCGGCCTTGAACTCGGCGGTCTTTACCGATGGTAGTTTTGTCTACGTGCCGAAAGGCGTTCGGTGCCCGATGGAATTGAGTACCTATTTCCGCATCAATGCAGGGAAAACGGGTCAGTTCGAACGCACGTTACTGATTGCCGACGAGGGAGCCTATCTCAGCTATTTGGAGGGATGTACGGCACCGATGCGCGATGAGAATCAGTTGCACGCAGCGATTGTGGAGATCGTGGTTCATAAGGACGCGGAAGTCAAATATTCGACGGTGCAGAACTGGTATCCGGGTGACAAAAACGGCAAAGGCGGCATCTATAATTTCGTGACGAAACGCGGTATCACGCATGAGAATGCGCGACTCAGTTGGACGCAAGTGGAGACGGGAAGTGCGATCACATGGAAATATCCGTCGTGTATCCTTCGCGGCGATAATTCGAGTGCCGAGTTTTATTCGGTGGCGGTCACCAATAACTACCAGCAAGCGGACACGGGCACGAAGATGATCCATATCGGCAAGAACACACGGTCGAGGATTATCTCGAAAGGCATCTCGGCAGGTCACAGTCAGAATGCGTACAGAGGTCTGGTGAAGATGGGTGCGAAAGCCGAGAATGCAAGGAATTACAGCCAGTGCGACAGTCTTTTGCTGGGTGACCAATGCGGCGCACACACGTTCCCGGATATGATTATTGCGAACCCTACGGCAACCGTGGAGCACGAAGCCACGACGAGTAAGATCAACGAAGATCAGTTGTTCTACTGCCGGCAAAGAGGTATCGGTATGGAAGATGCCGTTGGTCTGATTGTCAACGGTTACGCCAAAGAGGTAATGGACAAACTGCCGATGGAGTTTGCCGTCGAAGCCCAGAAATTACTGCAAGTAAGTCTGGAAGGTTCGGTCGGCTAAAGATCGACGTGTTCGGCAGAGATTTTTTCGGCCAGGAAGATAGATGCGGATTGCGAGAAGCGGTCCGCATTTTCTGTAGTCAGATAGCGGCAAGTACAGTTTTGGGAGAGTTGGGACTCATATTCGGGATGACGAGTTAAATAGTCTTTGAGACTATCCGCCACAAGAGTACCTTGCGAAATGATTTGTATAGGCGCAACAGGGTTCGGAACGGGAAACTCTGATTCTTCAATCTCCTCATGGTAACGAAGCCATCCTTCTATCTTTTCTTTCAGCAAAGGATAATGGGTACAGCCGAGAATCAGGGTGTCAATGAGCGGGTCCTTCGCAAGGATTTCCCGCAAATATTTCCCTACAAAATATTTCGCTCCGTCGCTATTATGCTCGCCGGCTTCGATAAGTGGGACCCAGAGCGGACAGGCCTGTTGGGTTATGACAAGACCGCCTTCGGCTGACAGACCGCTTTGCTGACAGACCGCTTCACTGACAGACCGCTCGCCAGGCTCGCTGACAGACATTTTTTGCAGCTCCAACACATAGCTCTCGGAACTAACCGTTGCGGGCGTAGCGAGGATGCCGACATGACCGGTTTGGGTGATGGAAGGCACGGCTTCTACGGTAGGACGGATGACACCCAAGACATTTACAAGCCTACCCCGCCCCTCCCTGAAAGGAGGGAGATCTTGCTGTTGGATGGTTCGGAGGGCTTTCGCGGAAGCGGTGTTGCAGGCGAGAATAATCAGTGCGCAGTCCTGTTCGATGAGGTATTGGACTGCTTGGAGCGTATAGCGGTAGATGACGTCGAAAGAGTGCGTGCCATACGGCGCACGCGCATTGTCGCCCAAGTACAGATAATCGTACTGAGGTAAAGTCTTGCGAATAGCATCCAATATCGTCAATCCGCCATACCCGCTATCGAAAACACCTATCTTCGCCATTTATGATTTAAAATTTGTTATTGCCTGTTTATTTGACGCATTGTCCGAAGGCGTTGTAAGTTTTGCTGTTGTATTCAATCAGCAGCTGGCCGTTGACAAGCCGTTTGGTGCCATCGTTCCGGTCTTGGGTGATAGCATCGAGTCCTTGTCCTTCTTTATCCGGGCGCACATAATGTGCATCAGTCCGCACGTCACGCACACCAGGTTTGCCGAGATACAACGGATTGGCGTTGTTATTGAGCAAGAGCCCTTGCACTTTGACCTGCTTGCCTACCAGTTCAGGATTATCGACCACGTTCAACGCAGCGCGCGCGTTGTCATTAATCTGCACCGTGACATACTTGCTATCATCTGCCTCATCCGGCGATGCGGCGAGTACAAGCGACTGGTTATCGGTCATGCTAATACCGTCGTATTGGTCATTATAGCGTTTCACACCTCCGAGCACAAAACCCGTCACCCAATAACGTACACCGGTCCATACCGTACCTTCGTTGGCTGCCAGCATAATGACATCCGCACAGGTATACGGGTCAGGTTTTGTACCACTACCTTCGAGGTTCAGCGAAGCCACTTCCACGGAGAGCGTCACACGCTTTACCACATCGGCGTGGGTGTTGGCGTCCTTACCGCGCAGGTACAGATAACAACCGTGCGCTCCTTCCGATGCACCGCTTTTGAAAGTCAGCGTCAACTCACCTCCGGTGGCAGGCAACTGCGTAGCGCTCAATTGGAACAGCGACGGTTCGCCTTCCTCCAACGAAGCGCTGATGGCACTGGTCAGATTGACACCTTCTATTTTAATCGTGCGCGAGCACGCAGAATACGAACGGCCCACCAGTCCGAAATCGACCATTGATCCTTCCGGCGTACGGATGACACCTACTGTCGGGTCTTCGGGACGGACGTATATCTCATCCAGGAAGAAACGGTGTTTATTGGTGGAGCTGAAACTGATCTTCAGACTGCCGGTGATATCCGCAATATGAATCGTCACGTCTGTCCACTGGTGCTTCTTGAGGTTGAAATAAGTCTGGTCAGATGTTATACCTCCGTTGATGGACACATAGAAAATCGAGTCTCCTTCCCACGGCGCGACGCGGAACGAGAGCACCGCCTCCCCTTCGCACGGAATAACCGGCGTCGTAGCCGAACCTTGCTTAGCGGAAGTACCCACTTTGAGGCACTGGTATCCGGCATTACAATAGGTAAAACTCCACTCGGGTGCGTCCTGATAGATGACCTGCGCTTTGGCGATGTCTCCACCCCACTGTCCGTCGTTACCGCCGGTGTATCCGTAGTTTTCGCCTTCCTCGTCGAAACAGTTGGTAAACCCTTCGTAGTAAATAGGCGTCATCTCCGCCATCATCCCAGCTGCCACCAACAAGGCAACAAGCATCAAAAAGTATTTCTTCATGTTATTGATCATTTTCGAGTGCAAAATTACTACAAATATTTGGAATACACAAGATTTTGGACAAAAAATATCGTTTATGCTTGCATATTTCATAAAAAAGCAGACCTTTGCAGCCGCAAAGGTTTGAACAACCAGGAGCCGTCGCTTACCGACGTAAAACAGAAGGACAAGCGCAAATGTGCGCTACATATATAAAATAAGCGTTTGCTTTATTTGAGGATT
>JAFVHA010000039.1 GCA_017478035.1 Paludibacteraceae bacterium
AAGGTCTGATCCCGGGCGTAAAGAAAGCGAGCTGGTAAAATTAACATTATTAAATATTGTCCCGACAGGCGGGATTAATTTAACAACAAAAAAACAATGACAGATCCTATTGCAGATTATCTCACTCGATTGAGAAATGCTATCAAAGCCGGCCACCGTGTGGTTGAGATTCCGGCTTCGAATCTGAAAAAGGAGATCACTCGCATCTTGTTCGAGAAGGGTTATATCCTCTCGTACAAGTTTGTCGAGGATGGTCCCCAGGGCACTATCAAGATTGCCCTTAAGTATGATCCGATGAACAAAGTCAACGCGATCAAGTGTTTGAAACGTGTATCCACTCCGGGTTTGCGTAAGTATGTAGGCTATCGCGAGATGCCGCGCGTACTGAACGGTCTCGGTATCGCTATCCTTTCCACTTCGAAAGGTGTGATGACCAACAAAGAGGCACTCGCTCAGCAACTCGGTGGAGAAGTATTGTGCTACGTTTATTAATAAGGAGGAACAACTATGTCAAGAATTGGAAAACTTCCTATTGCTATTCCCGCAGGCGTGACTATCACCGTCAGCCCGGAGAATGTTGTGACCGTTAAGGGTCCGAAGGGTGAGCTGTGCCAAGCTGTTGATCCCCTGATTTCTGTAAGCGTAGAGGACGGCGTATGCCACGTTACTCGCCCCAACGACGAGAAAGAGGCTCGCGCTAAACACGGTCTGTATCGCGCCTTGATTCATAACATGGTCGTAGGCTGCTCCGAGGGTTACAAGAAGACTCTTGAACTCGTCGGTGTAGGTTACCGTGTAGAGCTCGCTCAGCCCCAAGTGCTGAACTTCTCGCTCGGTTTTACGCACCCCATCTACCTCGGCTTGCCGAAGGAGATCAAAGTAGAGACCAAATCGGAGCGTAACCAGAACCCGCTCGTAATCTTGGAGTCCGCTGACAAGCAATTGCTTGGCCAGGTATGCGCTAAGATTCGCTCGTTCCGCAAACCGGAACCGTATAAGGGCAAGGGTATTAAGTTCCAAGGTGAAATCGTTCGTCGTAAGGCTGGTAAGTCGGCTGGTAAATAATAGAAAGGAATAAGATTATGATTAAGAAAATTGCACGTCGCCTTAAGATTAAGGCTTCCATCCGTACCAAAGTGTCCGGTACTGCAGAGCGTCCGCGTCTGACCGTGTTCCGTTCTAACAGCCAGATTTACGCTCAGGTAATCAACGACCTGGAGGGTAAAACCCTCGCAAGCGCTTCGTCGCTCGCTATCAAGGACAAATTGACCAAGACCGAGAAAGCTGCCGAGGTAGGCAAACTGATTGCTGCCGCAGCTGCCAAGGCTGGTGTTAACGAAGTAGTGTTTGACCGTAACGGATACCTCTATCACGGTCGCGTAAAAGCTCTGGCTGACGCAGCTCGTGAGGCAGGTCTCAAATTCTAATAAGTACGATTATGCAAAGAGTAAAAACAACACAAGACCTCGAGCTCAAGGAGCGTCTGGTCGCTGTCAACCGCGTAACGAAAGTTACCAAGGGTGGACGTACCTTCACTTTCGCAGCTATCGTAGTTGTTGGAAATGAAGATGGTATCGTAGGTTATGGCCTCGGTAAGGCCGGTGAAGTAGCTGCTGCTATGCAGAAAGCTACGGAGGCTGCTAAGAAGAACCTCATCCAAGTGCCTGTTCTCAAGGGTACTATCCCTCACGAGCAGTTCGCTAAGTTCGGTGGTTCGCAAGTGTATATCCAACCCGCTACGCACGGTACCGGAGTAAAGGCCGGTGGTGCTATGCGTGCTGTGCTCGAGAGCGCAGGTGTACATGACGTCCTCGCTAAATCCAAAGGTTCTTCTAACCCGCACAACCTCGTTAAGGCTACTATTCAAGCGCTCGCTGAGCTCCGCGATGCTCGCACCGTGGCTGCTAACCGTGGCGTAAGTCTCTCTACAGTGTTTAACGGATAAAATTCTTCTACAACTATGGCAAAGATTAAAATTCAACAAGTACGTAGTACTATCAAATGTCCGAAGGTGCAGAAGGAAACCATGCAAGCGCTGGGTCTGCGCAAAATGAACGCAGTCGTTGAGCACGAAGCAACCCCGGCTATCCTGGGTATGGTAGAGAAGGTAAAGCACCTTGTTAAAGTTATTGACTAATCCTAAAACAGAAGTAACATTATGGAATTGAATAATCTTACCCCTGCAGCCGGTTCGGTTAAGACCGCCAAGCGTGTCGGCCGTGGCGCAGGTTCGGGCCTCGGTGGTACATCTACCCGTGGTCACAAGGGTGCTAAATCGCGCTCCGGTTACAGCAAGAAAATCGGTTTCGAGGGTGGTCAGATGCCTATGCAGCGTCGTCTGCCGAAGTTCGGTTTCAAGAACATCAACCGTGTGGAGTACAAAGCTATCAACCTCGCTACTCTCCAGGCTCTCGCTGAGGCTAAGAAGCTGGAGAAGATCGGTTTGGTTGAACTCCACGAGGCTGGTTTCATCTCCAAGACCCAACTCGTTAAGATCCTGGGCAATGGCGAACTGAAAGCCAAACTGACCGTGCAGGCTAACGCTTTCTCCAAGAAAGCGGAAGAGGCTATCCTCGCCGCCGGTGGCACTATCGAAAAAATCTAAAAACGAAAATAATTATGAAGCCTTGAGCAAGCCGAGCGTAAGTCCCGCGGACTTAGTCACCTTGGGCGGTGACCACAGGAGAGTTTACTTTCCGGGGGTTAACGGACGAGGGGACAACGAAAGCTCGCTTACGCAGCTCGGCGAAGCCAAGACTCCATAAGAAAAACGAGTTTTTATTATGAAATTTATTGAAACATGTAAGAATATCTGGAAGATCGAGGACCTCCGTACTCGCCTGCTGACCACGGCCCTGTTCGTGCTCATCTATCGTTTCGGCTCGTTCGTCGTTCTCCCGGGTATTGACCCAACAGCCTTGTCGGCACTGCACAACCAGACTGCCGGCGGTCTGATGGCGCTCTTGGATATGTTCTCCGGTGGAGCCTTCTCCAATGCGTCGATCTTCGCGCTGGGTATCATGCCTTACATCTCTGCTTCTATCGTAATCCAGCTGCTGTCTATAGCAGTGCCGTATTTCCAGAAGATGCAGAAAGAGGGCGAGTCCGGACGTCAGAAGATGAATCAGATCACCCGTTATCTGACTGTGGCTATCCTGCTCTTCCAGGGACCGAGTTACCTCGTTAACCTCTCCGTGCAGATGGCTCAGGCAGGCCAGCCGCTGGCTATCGGTTTCAACTGGTTCACTATCTCTTCGACCATCCTGCTCACTGCAGGCTCCATGTTCGTCATGTGGCTGGGTGAGCGTATCACCGACCGCGGTGTTGGAAACGGTATTTCCTTCATCATCTTGATCGGTATCATCGCGCGTCTCCCGGGTGCAATCGTACAGGAGTTCGGTAGCCGTCTCAACGACGCCGGTGGTGGTCTGATAGTCTTCCTGTTGGAGATCGTTATCCTCCTCCTCGTGTTTGCGTTCGCAATCATGTTGGTGCAGGGTACACGTCGTATTCCGGTGCAATACGCAAAGCGTATCCAGGGTAATAAGCAATATGGCGGTGTGCGTCAGTACATTCCTCTCAAGGTCAATGCTGCTAACGTGATGCCGATCATCTTCGCGCAAGCTATCATGTTCATCCCTATCGCTATCGTAGGTTTCCGTGCTTCGGAGTCCAATGCCTTCGTACAAGCGTTCATGGATAACAACGGCTTCTGGTACAACTTCGTATTCGCACTGCTCATCATCGCTTTCACCTATTTCTACACCGCGATCATCATCAATCCGGTTCAGATGGCAGAGAACCTGAAACTGAACAACGGATTCATTCCGGGTGTGAAACCGGGTAAGAAAACGGCTGAGTATATCGATACTATCATGAGTCGCATCACCCTTCCGGGTTCGATCCTGCTCGCTATCATCGCTATCCTTCCGGCGTTCGCACGTCTGTTCGGTGTGTCGATGGGCTTTGCACAGTTCTTCGGAGGAACGTCGCTGCTCATCATGGTAGGCGTTATATTGGATACTTTGCAGCAGATTGAGAGCCACCTCCTCATGCGTCACTATGACGGATTCTTCGATTCCGGCATGCGCATCAAGGGTCGCTCCGGTGCTATGGCTTACTAATTTGTCAGAAGGTTAGGTGAATCAATCTTCGAATTTTCGAATCTTCAAATTTTCGAATTAAGAATGATATTCTTAAAGACTGACGAAGAAGTAGAGCTCATGCGGGCAAGCAACATCCTGCTTGGTAAGACCTATGCCGAAGTGGCAAAGGCTATCAAGCCGGGTGTTACTACCGCCCAACTGGATAAGATTGCCTACGAGTTCATCATGGATAACGGTGGACGTCCCGCCTGCCTCGGTTACGAGGAATATCCCGCTACCCTCTGTACTTCGGTTAACGAAGTGGTGGTACACGGAATACCCTCGGACAAGGTCATCCTTAAGGAAGGCGATATCGTCTCCATCGACTCGTCTATCGAACTGAACGGATGGCACTCCGACAGCGCTTATACCTTCCCGGTGGGGGAGGTGAGCCCTGAGGTGATGAAACTCCTTCGTACCACGAAAGAGGCGCTTTACCTCGGCATCGAACAGGCTGTCACGGGACACCGCCTCGGAGACATCTCCTTCGCGATACAGAACCACTGCGAGAAAGCCGGTTACGGCGTAGTACGCGAGTTCGTGGGACACGGTATCGGACGGGAGATGCACGAGGATCCGGAGGTATGCAACTACGGTCGCAGAGGCAACGGTCTCGTCCTCAAGTCGGGTATGACTTTGGCCATCGAGCCGATGATCACACTCGGACGTCGTAACGTCCTCATCGAGGAAGACGGCTGGACCGCTCGGACCATCGACCGCAAACCTGCCGCACATTATGAATTATCCGTGTGCGTGCGTAATGGCAAGGCCGATATCTTATCCACTTTTGACTACATTCAACAGGTTTTGGGAGACAGATTCATCTAAGTTTAACAAATAGTAAACCCATTAAGCTTATGGCAAAACAAGACAGCATCGAAGTAGATGGAACCGTAGTAGAGGCATTGTCCAACGCTATGTTCCGCGTGCAACTCGAGAACGGACCGCTCATCATCGCGCATATCTCCGGCAAGATGCGTATGCATTACATCAAGATCCTCGCCGGTGACCGTGTCAAAGTCGAAATGAGCCCGTACGACCTCACGAAAGGACGTATCTCCTTCCGCTACAAGTAATGTGAAGTACAAAGGGACAAAGTACAAAGTACCAAGGACCTGCGGCTCACAAATCATTAATTAACAAGTAAACACTATTCAGAAATGAAAGTACGTGCTTCGATTAAAAAACGCAATGCCGATTGCAAGATCGTTCGTCGCAAAGGGCATTTGTATGTAATCAACAAGAAGGATCCGAAAATGAAGATGCGTCAAGGATAAGCGCAATCTTTAATTCGAATCACAAACTTCTAAAATCAATTATTTATTTAACAAAATTATCCTTAGTATTAAATTATGGCTATAAGAATTGTCGGTGTAGATATACCGCAGAACAAATGTGGCGAAGTCAGTCTGACTTATATCTACGGAATAGGTCGTTCAAGCGCAAAGAAAATTCTCGCAGAGGCAGGCATTGACCCAAGCATCAAGGTGGAGAATTGGACGGATGACCAAGCAGCTAAAGTCCGTGAGATCATCGGTGCTAAATTCAAAGTAGAAGGTGATCTTCGTTCGGAAACACAATTGAACATCAAACGCTTGATGGATATCGGTTGTTACCGTGGTGTACGTCACCGTATCGGTCTTCCCGTTCGTGGACAGAGCACCAAGAACAACGCCCGCACGCGCAAGGGACGTAAGAAAACTGTTGCAAACAAGAAAAAAGCAACGAAGTAATAACCCGTTAGTAATTAACATTTATTTAATTCATCAAGTATTATGGCAAAGAAAGCTATTGCAGCTAAGAAGCGCGTAGTGAAGATTGATGGCGTTGGCCAGCTTCACGTGATGTCTTCTTTCAACAATGTAATCGTTACGGTTGCTAACGGTGACGGCCAAGTAATCAGCTGGTCTTCGGCTGGTAAGCAAGGTTTCCGTGGCAGCAAAAAGAATACTCCGTACGCAGCACAAATGGCAGCAGCTGACTGCTGCAAGGTCGCATTCGACCTCGGTCTGCGTAAAGTTAAAGCATACGTTAAGGGTCCCGGACAAGGACGTGAGTCGGCTATCCGTGCTTGCGTAGCCGCTGGTATCGATGTAACTGAAATCGTTGACGTTACCCCGATGCCGCACAACGGTTGCCGTCCTCCGAAACGTCGTCGTGTCTAAGTTAACCAAGTATGTTTAATTAGGTTTGATAATTCAATCTTCAAATTTTCGAATTTTCAAATCTTCAAATTCAAAAATTTATGGCAAGATATATTGGCCCAAAATCTCGCATCGCACGCCGCTTCGGCGAGGCTATCTTCGGCGAGGATAAGGTGCTTGCAAAACGTCCGTACGCACCCGGACAACACGGCGTTAACCGTCGTAAGAAAAACTCTGAGTATGGTACTCAGCTCGCTGAGAAGCAGAAAGCTAAATACACCTATGGTGTACTCGAGCGTCAGTTCCGTCTTCTCTTCGCGAAAGCTGCTCGTACCAAAGGTATTACCGGTGAGATCCTGATCCAGCTTCTCGAGTGCCGCCTCGACAATATCGTTTATCGTCTCGGTATGGCTCCTACTCGTGCTGCTGCTCGTCAGCTCGTTAGCCACCGCCACATCACTGTGGACGGCAAAGTAGTGAACATCCCTTCCTTCGAGGTTAAACCCGGCCAGGTTGTCGCTGTTCGCGAAAAAGCTAAATCACTTGAGGTCATCAATGAGTCCCTCCAGGGCTTCAACCACGCTAAGTACGGTTGGCTCGAATGGAACGAGGCCGACAAGGCGGGTAAGCTGCTCAATGTTCCCGCTCGCGCTGAGATTCCGGAGAACATCAAGGAGCAATTAATCGTTGAGTTGTACTCTAAATAATCATTAAATTCATGGCAATATTAAATTTCATCAAACCTGACAAGGTGATAATGTTGGATTCGAGTGCGAACAAAGGTATCTTTGAGTTTCGCCCACTCGAGCCGGGGTATGGAATCACGATAGGCAACGCGATCCGTCGCGTACTGCTGGGTAGCCTCGAAGGCTACGCCATCTGCTCTGTCAAGATCAGTGGTATTGATCATGAATTTGCTACGATCCCCGGTGTAATCACTGACGTTACCAACCTTATCCTCAACCTCAAGCAGGTTCGCTTCCTCCACAAAGAGGGCATCGACGAGACCACCGAAACGGTCAAACTCCATGTCCACAAGCAGAAAGCTTTCCTCGCCGGTGAGTTCAATACCGTCCTGCAGAACTTCGAGGTTCTCAACCCCGAACTCCAACTCGCAGAGATGGACGACTCAGCGGATTTTGAGATTGAGATCACCATCAACAAGGGTCGCGGATACGTGCCCGGTGATGAGTCCCGTGCGAAAGATGCGCCTATCGGCACACTCGCTATCGACTCTATCTACACGCCTATCCGTAACGTCATGATTTCGGTTGACCAGTATCGTGTCGAGCAACGTACCGACTACGAGAAACTGACGATTGAGATTACCACGGACGGCTCGATTGCCCCGCAACAGGCACTCACCGAAGCCGCTAAGATTCTCATCTACCACTTCATGCTCTTCTCCGATGAGCGCATCGTTCTCGAAGAGGAGACCAAGAAGAACAGCAACGCACTCGACGAGGAGATCCTCCGTATGCGTCAACTCCTCAACCAGAAACTGCAAGACATGGACCTCTCCGTGCGTGCACTCAACTGCTTGAAGGCTGCTGAAGTAGAGACACTTGGCGAACTCGTTAAGTACCACCGCGCTGACCTGCTCAAGTTCCGTAACTTCGGTAAGAAATCTCTCACCGAACTCGACGAACTCCTCGAGCGCAACGGCCTCGCCTTCGGTATGGACATCTCGCGCTATCGTGCGTTAGATTAATCATTACAACATTAAAACATTAAAACATTGACAAATTATGCGTCATAATAAGAAATTCAACCACCTTAGCCGCAAGGCCAACCATC
>JAFVHA010000040.1 GCA_017478035.1 Paludibacteraceae bacterium
AGGGTGCCAAACTGGAGGAGATGGCAGGTACCATCCAGAACGATATCCTCAAGGAGTTCATGGTGCGTAACACCTATATCTACCCGCCTAAGTTCTCCATGAAGATCATCGCCGATATCTTCGAATACACCTCGCAGAACATGCCTAAGTTCAACTCCATCTCCATCTCCGGCTACCACATGCAGGAGGCCGGTGCGACGGCAGATATCGAGTTGGCTTACACGCTTGCCGACGGTATGGAGTACCTCCGCGCAGGTGTCAACGCCGGCATGGATGTCGATACTTTCGCGCCGCGTCTGTCCTTCTTCTGGGCGATCGGTATGAACCACTTCATGGAGATTGCCAAGATGCGTGCAGGACGTATGCTCTGGGCGAAGATCGTGAAGTCTTTCGGTGCCAAGAACCCGAAATCCATGGCGCTCCGTACGCACAGCCAGACCTCCGGTTGGTCGCTCACCGAGCAGGACCCGTTCAACAACGTCGGACGTACTTGTATCGAGGCTATGGGAGCTGCACTCGGTCACACCCAGTCGCTCCACACCAACGCACTCGACGAGGCTATCGCGCTGCCGACGGACTTCTCCGCTCGTATCGCACGTAACACCCAGATCTACATCCAGGAAGAGACCAAGATCTGCAAGGAGATCGACCCGTGGGGCGGTTCCTACTACGTAGAGTCGCTCACTCAGGAACTCATGGAGAAAGCGTGGGCTCACATCCAGGAGATCGAGAAACTCGGCGGTATGGCAGCAGCTATCGAGACCGGTATTCCTAAGATGCGTATCGAGGAAGCCGCTGCTCGTACACAGGCGCGTATCGACTCCGGCAAACAGAAGATCATCGGTATCAACGAGTATCGTCTGGAGCACGAAGACCCGATCGACATCCTCGAGATTGATAACACAGCCGTTCGTGAGCAGCAGGTAGCCCGCCTCGCTGAACTCCGTGCTAACCGTGACGAGAAAGCCGTGCAGGCTGCCCTTGCGGAAATCACCGAGTCCGTACAGAAATGGGCTGACGGCGGTAAGGGTGAGAACCTCCTTGCACTCGCTGTCAAAGCAGCCGGTCTCCGCGCTTCGCTCGGTGAGATCTCCGATGCCTGCGAGAAAGTCGTAGGACGTTATAAAGCAACCATCAGAACTATTTCAGGCGTGTACGCTTCAGGTACTAAGAACGACGATAACTTCCAGGAAGCTTGTCGTCTCACGGCAGAGTTTGCCAAGAAAGAAGGTCGTCAACCCCGTATCATGATTGCTAAGATGGGTCAGGATGGCCATGATCGTGGCGCCAAAGTGGTAGCCACCGGTTATGCCGATTGCGGCTTTGATGTCGATATGGGACCGTTGTTCCAGACTCCGGCAGAGGCAGCTAAACAGGCGGTGGAGAACGATGTCCATGTACTGGGTGTCTCCAGCCTCGCGGCAGGTCACAAGACCCTCATCCCGCAGGTCATCGAGGAGCTCAAGAAACTCGGCCGTCCGGATATCATGGTCACTGCCGGTGGTGTCATCCCCGCGCAGGACTATGACTTCCTCTACAAAGCCGGCGTTGCCGCCATCTTCGGTCCCGGCACCCCGGTTGCATACTCCGCAAAAGTGGTAATGCAACTCTTGATGCAGGAATAATCATCGCAAGGCCCTTGGCTCTTTCAGCAAAGGCAGGCATCTTCTTGGATGTCTGCCTTTCGTTTGTGTATCCTTTGTCTTGAAAATGAGCATCCCATGCCTTCCTTCTTTTTTTCTTCACTTCGTGAAAATTAAAGGGGGGAAAAGCAAGCGCTTCGCTTATTTAAAATCACCATCGGTCGGACGTTACCATTTTTCGTAGTATGCCGTCTTCTTATTTTTTCTTCGTTGCCTGTAGTGTGGAACTCCGGTCATATGGCGGTTTAGCCCGTCGCGGTACTCTCTCCACGTTCGTGCCAATTCAATTCGCTGCGTCCGTCTCTATTTTTATCCTTAAAATACACGCCCGCCCGTACGCGCTCAATGCGGATGTAGCGATTTGCTGTTACCTCCGGTGGTAATTCTCTCTTCGTCAGTTAGCACGGCATCGTATGCCGTATTTTCCCACATAGTTGCGTGAAAGTGTGAAAGTGTGAAAATGCGGAGCATAATCGTGCCCCTGCGGCTAAGAAAGTAAAGAAGGCGCCCGTTTGGACGCCTTCAATCGTTAGCTCTTCCGGTGTTTCTCTACATGGTAGAAACCCAGCGTGAGGATCTTAAGGATGACTTCGTACAGAACTTTCACCCAGTCTTTTTCTTCGCTTTCAGTTTTCATATTCGATTGTGATTTTAATTGGTTCATTACTCGCTTGCAACGCAAGCCATTTTGCGGTGATTTGTTGCTCGTTGGCTGCACTCACCAGAATGCAACCCTTGCTGTGTTCGGGTCTCGTGCCTCGATGAAATCGGATGCCGCTACGTCCGGGAACTTGCATCACCAAAGGCAGCATGCGCTTGAATCGTGGCGAATAGGTCACTCTAACCTCGTACGTCCCAACAGGTATGATATAATCTGCGTTCTCAAGCGTCGCTATTTCTTGCCCTTCAAAACGCAAGCACCCACGCACGGCTTTGCCGTCTTTACTCGCCCTGATTAGGTGGATGCTTGTCATTTTTGCTGCGGTATTTGTAGGTGTAGTCTATACCGAATAGCGCTCCTGCAAAGGTTGCAACTTCGCCAAATCCGATGAGCAAACTCTCATGAATCTGACCTTGTGGTTCTATGAAAATCCCGCAGAACAGCAACACCAGCCCACCGATGGACAGCACCGCTGCCGTTATCAACTGAATGTTCGGTTTCATAATACTTTTCTTTTTGAGGTTTAACTTAGCTCGCGTGAGCCGAAGCCCACGCGAGCGTTAACTTGCCGCTTACGGACGCGGGTGCTGTGCGTCGTACTCACGACCACAGATGTACCAATAATAGGATTTCATCGTCTTCTTACCGCGCGGATTGTTCCGCTGAGCCAAGAAGTCAATCTGATCTTGGGTGATCTTCGACAAATCCATACTACGGTCGTGAACCATCTCTGCGATAGCTTGGAATCGCGAACGAGCCCATACAGAGTTCGTGCTGTTCGACTTTACGAAGTTCGACTCGTCACGCAGATAGATGCGGTTGCACGAATCGCTCGTGGTCGCAGCCCTACGGTGCGTCGCAAGCAACATTCGACCATGTTTGTGCGGGGCTTTCTTGCCGCACTTACACAATGCGCCGGATACATAGTCAATACCGGCTTGCCATGCTACTTTTGCCATAGTTTCAGTTTAGGTTTAATGGTTTAACAATCAGTTAGTTTTGAGCCGCAAAGCTGGGTTTAGTTACCCAACTTTGCATACTCCTGTGCGAACATGTATCCGCGCAGCGTGCCGTACTTGCTCTGGTTCTTGAACGCAGTAGCATAGGCGGTCTTCTGCTCTACCGTCAGCGCATTGACAGCCGCAATCGCCTGACGGAACTTCGTTTGACGCGCCAACTCTTGCTCGCTAAACGGTTTGGTGCGAGGATTACAGATCTTACCCGTGTACAGGGTATTACCTTTCTTCGCAAAATACACATCGGAGTGTTCACAGATCTTGCCGCTATACGACTTGACCATCTCAATAGGAACATACTTTGCCATAGTTGTTTAGGTTTGGTTTTAAGGGTTTATAATGTTAATTATAACGTAGGGGCGGTTAAGCAGAGGTTAAGCAGAGGTTAGACGTCATCTTTCGGCCTTGTCTCGCCCTCTTTCCCGAACGACGATGCAAAGGTACGTCAAACATTCCACCTTCTCCAAATTTTTTTGCAATTTTTTTTCATAAAAATGCATTTTTCTCCAGCGTGACGTGTGGAAGTTTCACACTTTCACACTTTCACGCATCCATGAATCAAGAAAAAATCCCCATAATTATAATAATATTTATATTATATTAATTATCCTCCGAAATCCAACTTACATTTATATGTGAATCTGTGAAAGTGTGAAAATACATTTGCACGATTCTTGCCAAAATATTTGTATATGTCAGAAATTTTTTGTACCTTTGCGCGAATTTTCGCGCAGTACGGAAAAAATAACAATTAAATCATGATACTATATGGCTCGATTTACAATTTTATCGTATGAATTTAGAACGGTGCAAGATCCGTATGATAATTCGCTGTTTCCCACGCGGACAGAAGAGGAGAAAGAAGAAATCTTTGCACACAAACAAGACTATTTTGATGAGTTCTTCAAACAAGAGAACTTCCCGGAATTGTTTGTCTATAGCGGTCGCCACTATCGCGTACAATTGCTATGGAAATACAACGGCATTATAGTATTCCAGATGGAAAAACAAGGATGGTACAATCAATCTATCGATTTCCAGAACAACAAAATCCCGGACAATCGTTGGCTTGACATCATCATAGACAACCGCGCACAACAGCAGTTTATCGCCGTTCGTAAGAATTCTACCGTATTCAAGCCATATACAGTCGCCAAAATCTTAGAAGAGAACTTCTCTAATTGGCTCACACCGAATTATGGTATGGAAGTATCAGTCAAAACGCAATATCAGTCGAAAGTCTTCTGGGACATCTACGATAAATTCAATAAGGTGCATGGTATCGAACGACTGCAATTCAACTTCCCGTTCCCGAATAAGGATTGGATCAGTGAGAATATCGAAGGTCTGATGCAATTTGGTAAAGCACGCAATGGCGCTACGCGTCTCGGTTTGGAAGCTGCCAAAGGCGAGAAACTGTATTTTGAGAAAAACGAAGATAACGAGAAACTTGTTAACACCTGCTCCGGTACTGGTGTGGATGTACTTATCAAACCGCGTGAACATCGCGTTATCCATGTCGTCAAAGAAATGAACCCGATAGAGCAGGAAATATCCGATGGCGCATTGCAAAAAGTGCTCCGACCAACCGCAGATACACCGGTAGAAGATGAGATAGTATTCACGGCATACCAAAAGGCAGGTGAGTTCCTGAATAAGTTCAAACAATACTACGAATAGCATGTACAATAGAGCAACGACACAGCAGATAAAGGAATGGCACAAAGAGTTTGGAGCAGACCGACTCTTCCAAAATCTCTATAGTGCGTTGAGTGCTATATGCCGACAGGTAAATGACATCACGCCGGAAGAGATTTGGGAGTTAGCCAATCAGCATGTCAGAGAGATTGTGCA
The DNA here is from genome assembly GCA_017478035.1 of Paludibacteraceae bacterium. Lineage (GTDB taxonomy): Bacteria > Bacteroidota > Bacteroidia > Bacteroidales > Paludibacteraceae > Colicola. Next base: position 5,175 of record JAFVHA010000040.1, read on the forward strand.
GACCGAAAATGACCTATTCGAGATAGATGCGCTACCGCATAATCTTTTCTTCCTGCTTTCTACCTATATGAATGAAGGCGCGAAAGAGCCGTGCCAACGAACTCAGGAAGATACGAAGCGCATAGTCTTCCTTGTACAATTCGTTATCCTCTATCAGCTTACTCGCTATCAAACCGATTGGGAGAATCATCCGTATAAGAAATATTGCATCGCATTGGTTGAGCAATTGCGTTCTAATCCGTTGATGGAGCAACTGATTCCGTTAGTCAAAGAAACGAATGATCGGTATGAAACGATTTATGGTGGAGAAGTGGAACCGTATGACTATCTTCCGTTCGTTAACAAAGGCGATGACCAAGCACCGACACAACCGACCGACGAAGTTCAGACGGACACCGACAAGAACAGACATATCAAGTTGTTTGTGGCTGCGATGAAGAAGATGCAACGCGAAACCTATTGTAACAAACCGCTTGAATCAAATATCAAACGCGCTTACGAGTGGTATGCTATATATCGTTTAGCAAAAGAGATAGGACTGATAGACAACTTCGATCAGTATATGCAACTGATGCAAGGAGATGATTGGAAATGTAAACCTACGAAGATACAAAACTTTCAGATTCATCAATCTGCAATCAGTGAAGATACAACTTTCCCGAACTGGATTTGTCCTTATCAAGGTGAACTCAAATTCTACAATAAGTTCTTGCATATTGCAAAGTTTACTTATTCCATCTATCAGCTTAGTTGCAAGAAAGCCAAACTAACACCGTTCGGATAAAACTCTTTTTAAACAGTAATCAAGGAGAGCTTCGGCTCTCTTTTTTTGTGCCTGTCTGCCAACTTGTCAGCGACAGTTTGGCAGCGTTTCTGCCGTGCTTTTTAACTTCGTTTTTAACATTTTTTTGCACATTTTTTTGTTTTTATAATAAAATTTTAAGTCCCGATTTTTGTAACTGTTCCAGTGACTGCGGCACGTTGCCACAGCGTAAAAATTTTTAACAGTTATGAAAAAAAACATTAATTTGTGCGTGGACTTAGTCACGCTGATGAAGCAAGGAGACTTGCAAGTGTTGGACAGCCGTAAAGGAACACTCTTCCGCAACGAGGAAGACAAGTTCACTTTCACCGAACGAGGAGCACGGGAACAGACCGTTCATCCCGAACTCCACTGGCAGACGCTCGATAAGAGCCGTTACGGCAAAGTGTCGGCAAATGCCAATCACATCAAGCTGGAGTTGTACATCCCGCATGGCGACTATGCCGATGGACGCGATCTCGCCGACATCCTGGCATCGCAGGTTGACCAGATGGGAGAAAACCTCTGCGAGATGGACATGGCGAAAGTGGTGGAAGCCATCCGTAACCTCAAAAAGTAGTACGTATGTCAGTTCAACTAATCGCATTACGTAAGGGCGGCGCGAAGTGTAGTAGCGCCTGCCCGTACTACGAGGAGAAAGGTCAGGTGCGCGGAGTGAACGATGTGCCACTCAAAACGCATTGCCGAGCCACCATGCAGGATGTCATCGTCGATTGCGACGTATGGAATCCGCATAACATCGAGAAACTCCAAGTCACGGAAGAACAATGGAAAGCAATGCAAGCAGCTGTCCATAAACGCGCCAAGAAGGAACGCAAACCGTGGCCGGAAGATCACGAGGAAATCCATCCCGTAGGTTACAACTGGAAACACCAGAAAGGAAAGTGGAACTCAGTAAAGTCCAATCTAAAATCGTAAATCGTTAAATCGTAAATTAAAGTTATGATAACCTATCAATTATCTGTAACGCAAGGCTTTCCATTACCTTGTACCGAAGACATCTGGAACGAAATCATTGATCGTCCCGCAGTAAAGAACATCTGCGACCAAATCGCAGCACTCGATCCGGAAGCACCCGACTTCAACGACCGCAAACAAGCGCTCAAACGTCGGCTGCCAATCATCATCCCGCATGCGCGTGCGTTCGTTAACAATAAACGCGTGAGTGCAGATGCTATCCCATCCGGTCTCGCCATGTTGGACGTGGACCATGTGGACAATCCCCGCGATTGGTGGAATAACATCATTTCATCATTTAGCGCTAAAAGCGCGTCACCATTAAGCGACGAACTCGTCGCGTCATCATTACGCCGGCACGGCATTGTGCTGGTCGCCATCACCGCTTCCGGTCACGGAATCCGTATCATCGGTGAACGTCTCGAACGCGAATCCATCGAAGCCGCACAACTCCGTATGGCAACTGCACTCAATATCACCGAGTACGATGCTGTGACGAAAGATTTGGCACGCGCTTCTTATGTCGTTCCGCGTGATTATATCCTTTGGATATATGCTGCCGGACTTTTCTCCGAAGAAGACCGTCCTGATCTCCGAAAACTACCGGCTCTTCCTCCGCATGTAGAAGATAGTTCGTTGACTGCTCAGCGTGATAGCGCTGAGTTAACCTACCGCGGCATTCCGTATGCCGACATCGTGCAGCAACTCATGCTCTCCATTGGAGCAGCAGACGGAGCCGAGCAAGGCGAACGCAACACCGTTTATTTCACGCTGGCTAACTACATGCGCTACATCTGTGATTTCAACGTCGATCTGTTGCTGCAAGTGCTCCCGACTTTTGGTCTCTCCGAACCGGAAAGACGTCAAGTCATCGCTTCCGCTATCGGCCGTCCGCGCAAAGGCTATCTGCCTACTGTGCTCCAGTCCGCAATAGCTATTTGTGAAAGAGAGTGTTCTGCTCTTGGCGGTATTCCGCCAATGGCTAAATCAACCGACTTGGCATTACCAGAACTGCCGCGTTTGCTCAAACTCGTCTGCCGTCGTCTTCCCGAAGATTACCGTCCGGCAATGGTCATTGCAAGTCTTCCGATTTTAGGAACTCTTGCAACTCGCATCCGCTTCGAGTATTTGGACCGTCAGGAACAATCGCTCTCGTTCTTCTCGTGTATCACCGCACCGGCTGCATCCGGTAAGTCGTTCATCCGCAAACCGTTGGATTTGCTGCTCACTCCCATCAACGAGCAAGACGCGATTGAGCGTGAGAAAGAACAGGCGTACAAGGACAAACTCCGTGCCTCGAAGAACAGCAAGAACCAACCCGAAGATCCGCACGCTTGTCCGCGTAACAATGGCGTAGCCATTTCGATTGCCAAACTGCTCCAACTTCTCACCTATGCTGAAGGCAAACACCTCATCGGTATCGGCGAAGAAATGGACACGCTGGTCAAGTCCGAACGTGCCGGAGTTTGGTCGCAGAAAAGTGATATTTACCGTCTGGCTTTTGACAACGCAGAATACGGTCAAGCGTACATGTCTGATGCTTCGTTCAATGCGCACATCAAGGTCTATTACAACCTGCTTCTGACTGGAACGCCCAACTCCATGAAGCGGTTCTTCAAAGACCTCGAAAACGGTCTTGCAACACGTGTATGCTTCGCACAATTACCGGACACCAGTTTCACGGAAATTCCCGTCTTTGCTCCGTACACCGAAGCGGAACGCGCAGAGATAATCCGTTGGGCGCGACAACTGGACGCAGAGCAAGGAACCATCGTCTGTCCGCAACTCAGTCAGACCATCGCGAACTGGCTCGAAGCCAAGCGTCAGCAAGCCATTGACGCAGACTCTCACGCCATGGATACGCTCCGTCGTCGTGCAGGTGTCATCGGTTTCCGCGCAGGTATGCTCTGCTATCTCCTTGAAAACCGTAAGTTCACGAAAACCGTAGGTCAGTTCGCAGAATGGGTCGCTGAATACGTATTCCGCAATCAGATGGAACTTTGGGGCGATCAACTCGAACAAGAACTGACAGGCGCTTTGGATATCTTCTCCGGTGAACGTGGTTCGGCAACCTCGCTGCTCGAATTGCTTCCGGCAGAGTTTTCCAACGCCGACCTTATCAAGCTTCGTGCCCGCAAAGGTCAGTCCGTCAAAGGTTCTGCAATCAGCATGGTTCTCAACCGCTGGCGTGGTAACGGCAAGATCGAAAAACTCTCCGATACGAGGTGGAAGAAACTCTAATTTGTTCAGTGCTCGTGATGTAAAACACGAGATTCCAGAAGAGGCGAGCAGTAATGCTCGTCTCTTTCACACTTTCACACTTTCACACAAAATTGTAGCAAAATTCACTTTTTAGAACGATTTTCTAAAAAAAAATTTGTCTAATTAAAAATTTTTTATTATCTTTGCACCCGAAATGGGTGCATAACGCAGCGCGCGTGTACGATAAGGTGCTCATTTCTTGGAATTCTATCTACGCCGATCTCTTTCGTGGAGAGGGTTAGAGGGATTCATTACATATTGAAAAGGCGTTTATTGACGCTTTGTTGTTGGCAAATCAAAAGCTTCGCAAACTTTTATCAATTCAGACCTTCACAAAGTACGCAATTGAACGCCTACGGGTATGACGATAAATACTCGTCCTGCTATCTTGGCAGGCGTGTTGTCATATCGGCGTAGGTTTCATTGTTGTTTATAGTCTGATAGGTTAGCGAAGGCCTCGATTTGCGATAAGCAACAACGAGGTCTGCGCTTTTTATGTGTATTTTAGAACAGCAATTAAATAAACAACAAATTTAATAGTTATGAAAAAACTAATCATCCTTGCATTGGCTGCGACGATGTTCGCGGCATGCGGAAGGAAAGTAAAAGAGGGAGAAGATGGTTTCGCTTGGAACAAAGCGACCGTCTATTTTGTGCTGGTGGACCGTTTTTGCAACGGCGATAGTACCAATGACCAACAGTATGGTCGCTGCACCGACTACGGTAGCGAACGCATGAACGCTTCTACCTTTCATGGAGGCGACTACGCCGGACTCTTGTTGAAAGCCAAAGAGGGTTACTTTGCCGACTTGGGCGTAGATGTTGTTTGGCTGACCGATCCGTACGAACAAGTGCATGGTTGGGTGCCCGGCAGCGGTTGGGTGGTCAATGACTTCCCGCACTACGGTTACCATGGTTACTACCCGCTGGACTACACCCAGATGGACAAGAACTTCGGTACGATTGAGGAGTATCGCGCGCTGATAGACGAACTACATGCGCAAGGTATCCGCGTGATGGAAGGAGCCAATATCAACGATATCGGTTATCCGACGTACTTGGATGCGTTGCAGCAAGGATTTGCTACAGTGCCGGGTATTGATACGGAAACCGCAGCGGTGGAGCATCGTCGTGACATCAACTACGATGCGTGGTTAGCGGCAATGTATGACCAGCCCGATTGGTACACCACCGAATGGTTGCGCCGACCGACTGAGACGGACTACCCGTATCAGATGACCCTGTACGGCCTGCCAGATTACTTGACAGAAAAGACCGAACCGGTTCGTCTGCCGGCTTTCCTGCATCGCAAATGGCAACGGGAAGGCAACGACAATGATGCGTGGACGTGGCCTGCGATGAAAGCCTTGCGAAAGGACACCACGCTGGCGCCGGATGATTATGTGATACGGTATATCGCGGCATGGGTAGAGGAATTCGGTATAGACGGTTTCCGCTGTGATGTCGTAGGTTATGTGCACCCGTGGCGCTGGAAACAACTGCATGACGCCTGCAACGAGGCGCTGAACCGATGGCGTGCCAAACATCCCGAGCAGGCGGCTTCCAAGTGGACGGACGAAGTGATGTTCACCGGTGACTATGACGATGCCTATATCACTCATCTGCCTGAGTATGAAGCGAATGGCTTTAACAGCATGGTGAATATGATGTTCCCGAAAGATGGTGACCTGACCACTATCGCGCAGACATGGCAGGCGTATAGCGATTCGATGGCGGTTTGGCAGGCTGCGGGCTATGCATGGTATCCGTTCTCGTACCTGAACAATGCCTATTTCCGCGAAGCGGACATGGCGCATATGGACCGGTGCGCCACCTGTTTTCTGCTGTCACCCGGAGCCGTGCAGATCTTCTATGGTGACGAGGTCGGTCGTAATACTTCGGACGCAATCCTGAATGTGGATGCAGCACAGGGTTTCCGCAGCGATTACGATTGGTCTGCGCCTAACGATACGCTCATGGCGCACTACCGGAAATTATGCGCGTTCCGTAAAGCTCATCCTGCGGTCGGCGCCGGAAAACAAACGATGCTGAATTCCACTACTGTGCTGAGGGCATTGGGCAAAGACACGATCGTCATCGCCTTGAATCCGCAACCCGCGATGCCCATACCGGTTCCTTTTGCGGACGGCGACCGCGTAAAAAATGCGTATAGTGGCGAAACGACCGTCGTTCAAAACGGTCAAGTGATGCTGCAACAATCCTGCGGTCACGTGGCACTTATCGAGAAAATGAACTGAATGAGTTAGTATGACGAACAAACATATATATTTAGCCGGAGGATGTTTCTGGGGAACGGAGCATTTCTTCAAACAGATAGCCGGAGTAGTTGAGACGGAAGTGGGTTTCGCTAACGGTCACACTTCATTACA
>JAFVHA010000085.1 GCA_017478035.1 Paludibacteraceae bacterium
AGCTTCAAAATGATTATTAACCACTAATACATAGGAGAGCACAATTATGAGAAACATAGTTAGAAACATACTGATTGCAAGTGTTGTTCTTAGTTTGAACGCTACTCCTATAGTGGCTTACGCGATGCCGGAACCGGCTCCTGCCGCACAAACGGACAAACAGAAAGCGGCCGCTCAGAAGAAGAAAGAAGCGGAGAAACGCAAGAAAGAGCAAGAGAAAGCCAAAGCGGCTCGCGAGAAACAGAAAGCCGCAGATGCCAAGAAACGTGAGGCGGAAAAGAAAAAAGCTGCTGCTGCCAAGGCGAACGAGCAAAAGAAAGCCGAGGCGGAAAAACAGCGTGCCCAGCAGGCCAAAGCCAATGAGCAGAAACGTGAAGAAGCTGCTAAGGCTGCTGCTAAAGCACAGGCTCAGCGGGATAAAGAGGCGGCAGAACGCGCAAAAGCAGCTGCAGAGCGCGAAGAAGCACGCGCTAAGAAAGAAGCGGAAGCTAAGGCAAAAGAAGAAAAAGCCATTCGTGATTACGAGAAATATCAAGAGAATCTCGAGAACCCCAAGACCGAAGTTATCTCCTATTTCAACTTGGGAATGCGTGTCGGTTATGCCGCACTCATGGATAAGATCCAGGCTCAAGACAACGGCGCTCTTTGGGGAGCCGGAACGCTGAACAAAAGCAACGCTCTGCAGCAACTCATTGGCGGACCCGGTGTAGGTGTGGACCTGACGTATAACCTCGAGTACGGACATTTCCTGTTTGAGACAGGACTGGATTTCCGTTTCCTCAACTCCACCTCTGCATATGGATTCTCAACCTTCCAAACAGAGCAAGTGACCAAAGCAAAGTACTCGTATTTATTCGACCGAATGGGCGAGATGCGTAATCTGCTGCAAATCGGTGTACCCGTTATGTTCGGTGCCCAGTTCAGCCGATATTACTTCCTCGTAGGAGCGAAAATCCACTATTCGCTCATGGCGCCGTATAGCCAATGGGGCAAATATGATATTGTGGTGGATGATCCTATGTATTTGGAGCCTTACGGCTTGGGAATCCATGAGTTGAACGGCCAAACCAACGCGCCTATTAAATTCAAACAACCGGACGTAAGTATTGCTGCTGAGTTCGGGCTCGACCTCGACGAGTGGCTCCAGAAACAACCGCGTGAAGATAAAGACGCCAAGAAGAGAAAGCAAGCCGTCAAAGCCGGACAGCGTCTGCCGTTCGGACGCGAGCATATTCACTACCGCGTGGCATTGTTTGCGGAATACAGTCTGCTCAATACCAACGGTACTCCCGCTACTTCACCGGTAGAGTTCGGTGCTACTCCCATGGTTCAAAAATCGAACACCATGCTCGCGATGAACGGTAATACCAAACTGAACAACCTCTTCGTAGGCGCCAAGTTCACCGTTCAGTTTGAGGTTCCCGGTAAGAAAGCCCGTCCTGTTCCGCCGCCTCCTGCTTACGCAATCTACTCGGTTGTTGATGCCAACACCAATGAGCCGCTCAAAGTGGCATTCGTAGAGACACGTGGTACCGAGTCCGGCAAGATCGCTATGCGCGAGAAACAGATCGGACCGAAGGGCTTCCGCCAGAAACATGCCCTCGGCTCTTTCACTGCCGATGCAAAAGCAGATGGCTACTACCCTGCTACGCAAGTATTTGAAGTGGAAAAAGTGGGTACCACCCAGTATATTACCATCGCTATGAAACCGCGTCCTGTTTTCCGCGTACGCGTATATAATAAAGAGACAGGTCTCGTCGTTCCGGCTACGGTACAACTTCTCAAGAATGACACCATGCAGGCATATGCCCTCGCGACCGACTCCGTCAACGGTTCGGCACGACAGATGTTAGAGGAAGGACCGCAATACAAGCTCCATATTGCACAAATGGGTTATGACACAGTGGATATGATGATTTCGAATATCGGCGACTCGCTCAATATAGCCCTCACGCCGATTAAGAAGGGTGAGGTATTCATCGTCAAGAACCTACATTTCGCAACCAACAAGACACGAATCCTCTCCTCTTCCGAGGAAGCGCTGAATGACCTGTATATGTATCTGGCGCGTAACCCGAAAGTACGAATCAAGATCATCGGTCATACCGATAACGTAGGTAAGGATGCAGCTAACCAGAAACTGTCTGACGGCCGTGCCAATGCGGTAATGAAAGACCTTATCGAGCGTGGTATTGCTCCTGAGCGTATCGAGGCAGAGGGTCGCGGCGAAAGCCAACCGATTGACACCAATGAAACCGAAGAGGGTCGTCAGAACAACAGACGTGTAGAAATTGAGATATTGTAACATCAACATCAAATCGTTTTCGGTCCGATATCGGTCCATTATCGGTCCATTATCGAGTCAACATCGAGAGATAAAGTAAAAAATATATGAAAAAGCATTTAAAATTAGCATTGCTCGTAGCATTGTTCGCGAGTTACTGTATCCCCTCCCGGGCACAAGCCCCCACCACAGAAGGACAGGATTTCTGGGTGACATTTCTGAGGGCCGCCGATGATGACCCCACAGAGTTGAAGCTCACAATCTCCGCAAAGGAGGCATGTATTGTCACCATTCATCAGGTGGATGATGACGATATCGTGTTGAGCGTAGGAGATAACAGCAGTACCGAGATCGGGAGTAATACAACAACCGCCATTGATATTAACGGCAACGAACGTACATTGACACAAACCAGTTGCTACAGTTCGACTACCGGAACGGCGACCAATACTGCACTGCACGTAACTTCCACCAAGGACATCTCCCTTTTTGCCGGTAACTACCGTGACAAATCCTTCGATGCCACGAACGTTCTTCCGACTTCAGCACTTCTGGATGACTACATCATTCAGACCTACCCGCCTTCGGATCACGAAGACAAACCTCAAGGTAGTCATTTTGCCATCATCGCTGTGGAAGACGGAGAGACCGTAGTGGACTATAATCTGACGGCCAAGACAACGAAAGAAGCTATCGGAAGACATAGTGCTACCCTCAAGAAGGGTCAAGTTTGGTATGTGTGGACAGGTCTTAACAAAGACAATGAAGCAGACCTGAGCGGAACAACCGTCATGGCTCGTTACGGCAAGAAGATTGCCGTTTTCCAAGGCTGCCCGCACACCAATATTCCAAACCACGTGCGTGACCGTGACCATATTATTTCTCAGGCTATGCCTACAGCTTATTGGGGAACGGAGTTCGGTATTACAGCCTCTCGCAAGCACCGTCGCGATATTGTAGCCGTGATGGCACTCAACGATGGTACACAGGTATATATCAACGATGCGGATGGAGAGAAAGTATTGGTACACACTTTCAATTTTAACTCGAATGACCCTCAGGAGCGCAAGCACTATTGGACATTCGAAATCGGTGAAGAGTTAGCCTACTGTGCGGATAAGGAAGGTGAATCGCCCTCGCATGGACAACTCCCGCCACCTTTAGTCATTGATTCTTCATGCTATCTAACTACCTCTTGTCCCGCGGGTGTACACCTCTTCATGGTGTCTAACCGCTACGACAATCTGACGCCTACCGTCAAATCTGATACGCTTGTAAGCGACCCTGCAATGCTGTGGATCAGTCCGATAGAACAGGTTATCAAAGAGATCAACTTTGCCACATACGAGACGCAACAGGCCAAGTTCCATTTCATGAATATCGTTACCCCGACAGCCAATATCGGAGATATGTCATGGAACGGAAACAGCATTCGCCAATATTTCCATCCTATTACAGGAAATTCCGACTATTCATACGCTCGCATTGAGATTCCGAATGGTAACCACAACCTCAAAGGAAAGATGGGTTTCTTGGCGCATGTATATGGCTATGGTGAGCGTGAGTCTTATGCTTACTCCTGCGGTTCTTCTACCATTCAACGGAGTATCACATTCAATGATATGCCTCTGATGCTTGACAGCCTATATCCGGGTAAGTTCTGCGTGAACGAACCAATTGACATGAAACTCAATATCGGTAGCAACGATTACGAGACCGTAGAATGGGACTTTGGAGACGGTGTTACCTATGAATCGAATCCCAATGCGCCAAACGACGAGAAGAAACAAGCTACTCATACCTACTCCATCCCGGGATGGTATGACTTGAAAGTAACGGCAACCTACGTCAATGCATGTACCGGTTCGAAGCACTCGGAGACCTTGGGCTTGTCTTTCCGTGTAGCACGCCCCGATACCATTCGACGTGTGGCATTGGAACCGGACTGCCAGGACCCGAGTTACTCCGGTCCTACCATTCGGGTTGATACTAGTTACTACGATTGCGACTCTGTGGTTATTATGCAGTACTTGGTATTAAAGAACTCCGAGCCGTATGAGTATGATATGCTAGCAAAAGACCAAGCGGTTGTTAACGGCCAGACGTATACTTCATCTCAGGATATCACATGGCATATGAAGAACCATACCGGTATCTGTGACTCCACGATCACATGCCATCTGCAGGTTGTGAAATGTCTGGATCTGCAAATCATCAACCAACCGGATAGCCAGCATCTATGTGCCGGTGAGACCTTGGAACTGCCGTTCTCGTATGATAAAGACGGAGATCCGGGTCAGGCCTTCCTCATCGTTACGGATGGCAAGAAATACAGCTTGGACTTCGATTATTCCGAGATTGAAGGCACCCGCGCAATAGGAAAGGTTACATTGCCTATCACAGATCTGAAACCAAATAACTACACGGCAAAAGTGCAGGTGGAGGATGCAAACTGTGATACAATCGCCGAATCGCCGCTTCTGAATATCACCGTGCGTTATCCGGAAGATATCTTTGCCTACAAGTTCAATAATGTCTTAGCGGTATATAAGAAAGGTTCGGAGCATAACAAAGACTATGAGTTCGTCGCTTATCAATGGTATCGTAACGACAAAGCGATTGAAGGGGCTACCGAATCGATCTATCATACGGAAGCGCCGTTCATTGCCGGAGACAGTTATTATGTACTGCTCACGGATAAGAACGGGTTGGTACTGCCTTCTTGCCCGCAAATAATCGATAATGTACCTAATTATACGCCGCAGGCAAAGACAGCGCCTTATAAGAAACTGGTTAACAATCGCATCTATATCGTTGTAGACGAAAAGATGTACGATGCCTATGGTAAACGCGTGCAATAGTGAAAGATCTTTTTAAACAAAACGCGATTTTTATTACGCTAAGCCTGATGCTTATGATAGCATTGGGCTTAGCCCTTTTAGGATTTGAAAAGGGAGAGTTACATCTGCTCTTATGCGATCGCCACTCGCCCGCGCGCGATATATTCTATAGGTATTATACGCATGTAGCGGAGTGGTTCCCGTATATCGTTTGTGTGAGCCTGCTCCTTTTCAGCCGCATCGGTGACGGAGCTTTCGCTTCTGCAGCCATGTTGGGCTCAGCCCTTACCACACAACTCTTTAAGCATATCTTCGTAGCACCGCGCCCCCTTACCTGGTTTGCGGAATATATGCCTCATATACAACTGCCGCTCGTCGAGGACGTTACAATGAACCATTGGTTCTCCTTCCCTTCCGGACATACAACGAGCTTCTTCTCGCTGGCTTTTGTCCTGTGTATCATTGCCACAAGAAAGCTGACTGAAAAACCGTTTGGCAGTGTAGTTATTCAGTTACTTCTCTTTGCGGCGGCAGCACTCGGAGGCTACAGCCGTATTTACCTCTGCCAGCATTTCGCATTGGATGTGTTTGCCGGCGTAGTGGTGGGAGTCGGAATTACCATCATCTGTTTGGCTATTTTTAACCGGTATACGGATAAAAAATGGTATAATTACCGTCTTTTAGCAAAAAAATGAGGGGTATGATGCATTTTTTTGCAAAAAAATTTGCATATATCAAAAAAAAGCAGTACTTTTGCATCCGCTTTTGAAAAAGAGCAACATTGAGGGCGTTTAGCTCAGCTGGTTTAGAGCATCTGCCTTACAAGCAGAGGGTCTGCGGTTCGAATCCGTAAACGCCCACAACCCGATAAGGGTGAGAGAACATCGAAAGATGTTCTTTTTTGTTATGTGTAACTGAGTCTATGCTCGCATAAGCGAAAGCTATATATAACAAAAAAGAAAGGCGGTCAAGCCTCCCATCCTTAATGGGTTGTGCAGAACTCCCCCCAGGCAGGGGACTGAGGATTGTTAGGAGCAAAGCGACGTGAGAATCCGTAAACGCTATTCCTTTTCAACTCCTCTAAACTTTAAACTTTCAACTTTCAACCGAAAAATATTGGATTTTTCTTGCATATATGGGTTTTTTATTGTAATTTTGCAGCCTAATTGTTAATTAGGCTAAGTATGATTACTTTTATTGTAGCACTGATTTTGTTGGTAGTAGGTTTTTTCACCTACGGCGTATTCGTAGAGAAAATCTTCGGCATTGAGCCGGAACGTAAGACACCCGCCTTAACCAAAACGGACGGCGTGGATTTTGTGCCGATGGCGCCTTGGCGTATCTTCCTGGTACAATTTCTGAATATTGCCGGCCTGGGCCCGATCTTCGGTGCCATCATGGGTATCTTCTATGGTCCTGCGGCATTCCTTTGGATCGTGTTCGGTACCATCTTCGCCGGAGGCGTACATGATTACTTGAGCGGCATGCTCTCGATCCGCAAAGGCGGTGCCTCGTTGCCGGATATAGTAGGTGACGAGTTAGGCAAGGGCACCAAAACCTTCTTGCTTGTACTCTCGTTGGTACTCCTTATTTTGTTAACAACCACTTTCCTTTCCGGTCCGGCTACGTTGCTCCAAGGGCTCGCAGGCTTAGGCACGCTGCAGTTCAGCGGCCATATGATTCCCATCGTTTGGGTACTGATTATCTTCGGCTATTATGCCTTGGCTACCGTCCTTCCGGTGGATAAACTGATTGGTCGTTTCTACCCTATTTTCGGAGGCATACTGCTGTTCATGGGTTTAGGCATCATGATAGTCATGTTGGGATGGCACAGCGCAGAGATGCCCGAGGTATTCGACGGGTTACAAAACCGGCAGACAAACGGATTACCGCTGTTCCCGATGATGTTTGTGAGCATCGCTTGCGGCGCTATCTCGGGTTTCCACGGTACGCAGAGTCCGATCATGGCGCGTTGCGTAACGAGTGAGCGTCAGGGGCGTTGGATCTTCTATGGCGCGATGGTAGCGGAAGGTATCCTGGCACTTATCTGGGCAGCTGCAGCAGGCACTTTCTTCGCTGATCCGGAGAAGGGATTATACGGTATTGATGGTCTGTTGGCTTTTGCGGCAGAACACCGAGGAGAAAATATCGCCGCTTTGGTGATAGACAAAGTGAGCCGTTCCTGGCTCGGTACCGTAGGCGGCATACTGGCTATCATCGGTGTCATTGCAGCGCCAATCACCAGTGGTGACACGGCTTTGCGTTCGGCCCGACTGATTGTGGCGGACTTTCTGAAATGGGATCAACGCCCTATCCCCAAGCGACTGATGATTGCGTTACCGCTTTTCCTCTGCGTTTTCGGAATGGTGTTCGTGGATTTCAATATCGTTTGGCGTTATTTCGCATGGACCAACCAGACCCTTGCTACCTTCACGCTTTGGGCCGGCACTGTGTGGCTTTGGAAACAAGAGCATCCGAAAGATCCTATCCAACAGCCTAAATACAAGAATGGCTGGCTCATCGCC
>JAFVHA010000041.1 GCA_017478035.1 Paludibacteraceae bacterium
AAAGGATATCTGTTGCAGATAGACGGAAAAGGGGATAATGAGCCTTTCTATACCACCACGATAGAAGGTCTCTGCCCCGGTTCGCGTCTCACATTCTCCGCTTATGTAGCGAATGTCATGACTTGGGGACATTATATGAACCCTAACCGGCATGATATCTATCCGCGGATGAAGTTTGTGCTGACTGATCCATCTTTGGGTACAGAACTGGCTACATATGACACCGGCGATATACCATTTGACTCCGCTTTTATCGGAGATAATTCGTGTTGGCAGTATTCTGCACATTGGCAGCTCATCGGTATGAACTTCACCGTGCCGGATAACACCAATCAAGTGAAACTCACTATTTATAATAATGTTTCCAGTAACGGCAGCGGTAATGACTTTGTGTTGGATGATATTGAGATCCGTCTCTGTGCCCCGCCGGTGACGATAGAAGGAGAATCGGAAGTGTGTACCAACACCGCTACATCCCTCACCGCCAACTTTACCAACGATGGTACGTTTGCGGAACCTTTAGCCTATAAATGGTGGCACTCTACGGACAGCGTCACATGGTCAGAAATGTCCGGTTTCAACGGAGAAATCCTTGCTTTCAATACTATACAGAAAGCCGACTCTGGTTGGTACAAAGTAGCCGTTTCCGGCGATGGAAATATCGAGAGCGTCAACTGCCGTGCGATGAGTGAACCCTTCCGACTGAGAGTGAACGTATGTGAGCCGCCGGAACCGCCCGTAGAAGAACTTTGTATGGACGGCATACTCCTTTTCCGGGAGGATTTTGGCGGTAATGATCCGTCTGCGCCGAGGGTTAGTACCAACCCCGTGCCGGGCATGAGTTATACGCAGGCAACCAATGACGTTTTCCATAGTATGGGTTCCGGCAAATATATTGTCACCAAATCCGGTTACTGTAACGGCGATACCACCGGATGGTCTTTGCCCGGTGCGGACCAATCCACCTATCGCTCCCAATGGTACATTCAGGATGACCATACCTATCCGAACGATTACTCTCGTGGGTATTTTATGGAGATAGACGGTAGCGGAGGTAATCAGCAGTTCTACCAAACGGAGATAAGCGGTCTTTGCGAAGGTATCGAATTGACTTTCAGCGCCTATGTGGCAAATGTGTTCACATGGTTTCAATACGATTGGTACACCCGAAACAGGGGGCCGGTTATTGCTCCATGTCTGAAGTTCGTGCTGACGAATCCACAGACAGGTGAGACCTTGGTGGAAAAGAACACGCAGCAGATTCCGTTTGCGAAGGACTTAGCCGTTAAGACCGATTGGCAGTATTCATCACCATGGTATCTGGTGGGTATGAATTTCATTGTGCCGACCGGTATACCCGCTATCCGGCTTACTATTTACAACAATGTGACCAATGGTAACGGCAATGATTTTGCGCTGGACGACATCGAGATCCGTCTTTGCATGACACCGGACACGATCAGGACGGACACGACGGTCTGCGACACTGTCAGCCGGATCTCGTGGCGCAGCAAGGAGTTTGCCCTCGCGGACACCCTGCGCGACACGCTCCTTAGTTCCTGTGGGTTTGATAGTATATATTATGAGTTACACGTAGCCACTGCGCCTTGCGAGGAAGCGCTCTGCATCGACGGCATCTTGCTTTTCCGAGAGGATTTCGGGGGCAACGATCCGTCCGATCCGGATGTTAGCATGGCGAGTGTGCCGGGCATGAGTTCGCAGTACTACAACTCTGGCAATAATTTAGGCAGTGGGCATTATACGATTCGCAAAGAAGGATGGTCGAACGGCATCCAATGGCATCGACAGGATGACCATACCTACCCTGACGATAAGACCCGAGGCTATCTCTTGGAAGTGGACGGGATGGGAGGCACGGAGCCGTTCTACAGCACGACGATTGATGGACTTTGTGCCGGAAGCAAACTGACCTTCAGCGCCTATGTGGTCAATGTGCACTACGCCGGACAACTCGATTATTTCGGCGGCAGTTATGTCTATCCGCGAATGAAATTCGTGCTCAAAGATCCGACAACCGGTGCCGTCTTAGCAGAGAAATCCACCGGAGACATCCAGCCCGATTGGCGATACGGCACGCCGGAGACATGGAAATACGCACGGGACAATGCCCTCTCGGCCGAATGGCAGTTAATCGGTATGAACTTCGTGGTTCCCGATGGTATCGAGTCTATTCAGATGTTTATCTACAATGACGTAGAGCGAAACGGCAGTGGCAATGACTTCGCGCTGGATGACATCGAGATTCACCTCTGCACACCGCCTGTTTCTATTTCAGGTGAAGCGGAAGTGTGTGAAAACACGGCAACGACGCTGACAGCTAACTTTACCAATGATGGCACGTTTGCAGAACCGTTGGAGTACAAATGGTGGCACTCTACGGACAGCATCACATGGTCAGAAATGTCCGGTTTCAACGGAGAAATCCTTACTTTCAATGCCGTACAGAGAACCGACTCCGGATGGTATAAAGTGGCCGTTTCCGGAGCAGGAAACATAGAAAGCGTCAACTGCAGAACAATCAGCGAACCGTTCTTGCTCAATGTCCAAGAGTGCGAACCGCCTTACTATATCGTTGAACAGACGCTCTCCGCTTGTCATGAAGACAGTGTGCTCTTTCGTGACAGGAAATATGCAGCACCGGGATTCTATAGCGACACGGTGCTCGCTACGAATGCAATAGACACGATCTATCACCTCACAGTAACCGACAATCGTAGCTTCAAGGATGTCTCCCTGTCTATCATGTTCGGCTCGTTGATCCCGCCTATCGGTGTTATTACCGAATCCGGTGTGTATAAGTTTACGTTTACGAACGCCGCAGGATGTGACAGCATCGTTACTTGGTATGTGACGGTAACGGAACGATGCATCGAATCGCAGGAAGAGAATCAAACGTTCTGTGCCGGCACCGCCTTTGAATGGCATGGGCGATTATTGGATGAGGAAGGCGATTACCGCGACACGCTCTGGCATCAGCAGAACGAAGCGTGCGACACGGCCGTGCTGCTGCACCTCCGCGTGTTGCCCACCTATCGCGATACTACGTTTGCTGCTATTACATATGGTGAAGAATACATCTGGGAAGGGAAAGTATGGACCGAAACAACCACGCAAACCCATCGGCATACAGCCGCTAATACCTGCGACAGCCTCACTACACTTCAACTGATAGTTGATTATAGTCTGACGGTCGAGCAGATGGATCTGGAAAGCGGGTGCTCGGAGAACGAACAGATGACGCTGCATCTCCAATTGTCCCGCCCTGTGGACTCGGTACGAATCACCTTCTCGGACGATGCCAAAAGAGCAGGTTTGCGCGATTCCATTGTATATTTTCATGCCAAACAGGGCGATATAACCATACCGCATAAGAAAACCCATCCGGGGCATTTCACTTGCGAGATTGCACTGGTTCATGACACCGCTGTGCTCTATACCGCCTCGTTTGCTTTCACGCTCCTTTATTCGGCATCGGTGCTCGAACAGGCATGGAATGATGTAGTGGCGGTTCTTACACGCAGCTACAACGGTGGATACGATTTTATTGCCTTCCAATGGTATGAAAACGGAGAACCCCTGACCGGAGAAACCCATTCTTATTTGTACAAACCTCTTATTATAGGAGGCGAATACAGTGCTATGCTTACGGAGCCAGACGGCACGAAGGCAATGACTTGTCCTTTGATTGCAATGCATCAAGAGGATATCAGTCTTTATCCTACTGTGGTGGAACCGCGGCGTATGCTCCGGTGTTATGTGTCGGAAGAAGCCGAACTGATTCTGTATGATGCGTTGGGGCGTGTTGTCGCCCGGCACAGTCTGCCGCCGGGAGAAACCCACATCCTTGCCCCCGGTGCTACGGGTGTCTATATAGCTTGTATTGTTACCCGTTCCGACCCCAAGGAACGTCCTTATAAACTCATCGTCCGGTGAAACGCGCACTATACATATTCGCTTTTCTCTGGCTGTTCGGCATAAACGGAACAGCGGCGCAGAGTTATATCGGTCCTACGGTCGGCGGTAATTTTGTGCAAACAGTGGACCGGATGCGTCAGACCCGTGCCCGTATAGCCGGAGGAGGAGAGATAGGCTTGACCTATGAGTGGAAGCGGGAGCATCTGCTCCTGCGAACCGGACTGAATTACAGCCTCCAATGCCCTTCCCTGGCGGTGGATAGTCAGTGGCTGGCGCAAGATATGATTGATACCCGGGGCGTGGCGGTAACTTATCGCGGCTTATTAACGGAACGGACAGACCGTCTCTACCTCCATCAACTGACAGTTCCTTTCTTCATCGGCGGCACGTGGCACGGAGTGTATGTGTTGGTAGGCGCCAAACTCTCTGTTTCGTTGTACTCCTCCGCCCGGCAGGATGCCCGATTGATGACGGCGGGTGATTACCGGGGACGCTATTACGAATGGTTTGAAAACATGCCTAACCACGGCTATCATGATTTTGAACCCGTTTCATCGAAGCAAGC
Source organism: Paludibacteraceae bacterium (assembly GCA_017478035.1). Lineage (GTDB taxonomy): Bacteria > Bacteroidota > Bacteroidia > Bacteroidales > Paludibacteraceae > Colicola. Next base: position 4,502 of record JAFVHA010000041.1, read on the forward strand.
CATCCGCCTCAAACGCCTTGACCTGCGTCTGGCAGCCGAACTCGGTTATACGTTCGCTCTCAATCCATACACCGGACTCAAACTGTCCCCTTTATTGCGCATTGGACTCTTTGCCGAGTACGGAGTGATGAACATGCTGTCCTCCGGCAACACTTCGCCGCGCACTACTGCTGACTGGACGCAGTATCTGCAGGTACACATGACGCATGTATATGCCTCTCAGGAGAGTACGGCAGCGCGTGTCAATCTATTGACGTACGGCATACGCCTTACCTTTCTCTTCCCTGTATCCGGCGGCCTCAACCGTTCCGGGAAATGTTATTGCGCAGAGGATTGGTAATTGCTAATCAATATCGATTTCATCCAGATCTTCGATTTTCTTTGCACGCATGAAGCCGGCGGGTTCGTCTTCGGTATCGCCTTCCACGCCTTGGACGGCGAAATGGATCTGGTTCTTTCCGAAGCGTTCGTTGATGGTGTCGATAGCCTTCATGAGCCGTTTCTGGCGTGTGCGGTCTTCGGCCTGTTGCGGAGCAAAGAGATCCAGTTGCATGCTGCTGTTGGATTGCAGTTGGGTCAAGAGCACGCCGGCCTGTTTATACTGATAGTTTGGTCGATAGAGCCGCTCGAGGAGCGTGTTGACCGCCTGCATGACCCATCGGGTGTCATCGGTAGGCGTGGTCATCTTGAGCGTATCGTCCGCATGGTATTGCGCGAGGTCGGTTCGATGCCTGTTCGTAGCGAGAAAGACGGTCACGGCACCGCACAAAGAGCCTTGTTGACGCAGCCGTCGCGTAGCCGCCGTCGCATAGTTACTCAGCTCGCGCAGCAGCACGGCCTTGCTGTCGGTCATATGCGCAAAAGTGCGGCTGTACATGATACTCTTCTGCCTCTCGTGACTCGCCAGCGTGATAGCCGGTTCGCCGCGTAGCTCTTTCCATGTGCGCACGCCCGTCACGTTGAACAGCCGCCGTACCCATGCTTCGTTCTTCTGCGTATAGTCGAGGGCTGTCCGGATACCTTCCTTCGTCAGTTTTTTGATACTCCGCCGCCCGATGCCCCACACATCTTCGATGGGCACCTTGGCCAGCGCTTGCTCGCGTTTGTCCGCAGGCATGATACATATGCCCTCGTACGCCGGATAATGTTTGGCGAACCATGTGGCGGTCTTGGCCAAGGTATAACTCAAGCCGGCACCGCAACTGACAGGGATGCCGGCTTTGTCCATAATGATGTCTTTGAGTTGCGCCAGGTATCCGCGCAGACGGGTAGGGTCATCGTCCGGCATGGTGCCGAAAAACTCATCGACGCTGTATTGGACGAAGTCCAGCACCATCTCCGTCTGCCGCACATGATCCATGATCTGATGCGAGATATCATG
>JAFVHA010000086.1 GCA_017478035.1 Paludibacteraceae bacterium
ATGCTTTTGCCATATTATGCCAGGAAAGCACCTACGAAAGCCAAGATGGCATACAGTTCCGGGAAAGCGGCATAGATCATGGTGTTGGTCTGAACATCATGACCGTTGGCGATATTGGAAATACCGTTGGCGCAAACCATACCCTGACGGATAGCGGACAACAGACATGCCAAACCAACGCCTAAACCGATACCGAACAATTTCGGACCATCTACTGCGAAATCATAACCGCGTTGCAACCACAAGAAGAAAGCTACGAAACCGTACAGACCTTGCGTGGAGGGCATGGCCGAAAGTACCATGTACGCACTTGATTTCTCTTTGTTCTTCTTCAAAGCACCTTCTGCCGCATTACCTGCGATGGTGGTACCATAAGCAGAACCTACACCCGAAAGGCCTAACATAAGACCTAAACCGAGATAACCTAAAATTTCATTCATAATGTATATTAAATTAAAAATTAAAAATTACAAATTATTTTTTAAAAGGACTATACATCTCACCTTTGCCTTCGTAACCTACATTCTTGAAATACTCGACGAAAGTCAGACGGAGCGGATGGACAAAAGCACCCAAGCCCGAAAGAGCAACGTTGAGCAAGTGTCCTACCACCAAGATGGCTACAGCTCCTAAGCCTTTGAGAACCATGCCGACAACACTACCCTCACCATCTCCGAGAATCATCATTCCGAGATTGTTGAATGCACTACCCAACATACCACCGGCCAAACCAAGGGCGAACAGACGCACATAACTGAGTGTGTCGCCTAACAGACCGGTAACCATATTATATGTATCCCAAAGACCGGAACCTATGTTGATCAACGGATTACGTCCCGGAGTGTTGAAGATATAGATACCTAGTGCCGAGAGCACGGCAATGGTGATTAGCGTAATCTTTGTCACATTCTCCGGCAATTCCGCTACCATGCTGATAATCAGTGTGATGATTGTGCCGATAATCAGCAGCGCCCATCCCCAGGTAGAGACATTATTGCGGAAACCGTTCTGAAGGGTGTAACAAACCGCTTTAATCACCATAGCGAGGCATATATGGAACACACCGATTGCCAGCGCACACACCATCTGGATGTTATAACCGGCGATCTCGCCTTGCAGGATAACGGATTTCATGGCCTCCGGATACCAAGATGCATTGTACAAATCGATACCCATGAATGTGCCCAGGAACAAACCGACCACAAAGGTGCCGGCTCCCAACACTGCTATAATCGGGCCAAGGCCGTCAAACATCTCAATGTTGATTTTCTTGTATGTAAGCAGTAAGCCGAAGATAATCAGCAAGATACCATATCCTGCGTCTCCCATACACATCGCGAAGAAGAGCAGATAGAACGGGGCTAAGATAGGCGTCGGGTCGAACTCATTATAGTTCGGCCAACCGTACATGCCGGTCAAGCACTCAAACAGTTGCGTGAACTTGTTATTGCGCAACTTAATCGGTGTCGCATCTTCTTTCTGCGGGTCTGTCTCCTCGTAGTAAACCTGTGCCTCAGCGAGCATAGCGTTCAATTCCGCCTCTTTGTCTATCGGACAGAAACCTTCCAACAGACATAAGGCGCCTTCTGCGAGTTTGTCGGTAGATAACGTAACGCGCTGCCAGTCAATCTGTTGACGGGCTTCTACGAGTTCTTTCTCCAATTGCTCTTTATTGGCGAGTTGCCATGCCTCGATACGTGCATTGGCAGCAGCGAGCAGTCCGTTGAGATGCTCCACTTCCATGTTCCATTGAGCCGCTGATTTCTCAGGAAGAGGCAACGGTGTCGCGTGGCTGAGAAGGTCTTCTTCACTCTCAACTTTCAACTTTTCACTTTCAACTACAACGAAAAAGGTTTTATTGTCTTTTTCGTTGATTACTGTACCCCACTCTTCCTTATACGCATTGGTCGGGCAAGAGAAGAAACGCAGCGTGTAGCCTGCGGCTTGCAGTTCCAATATACGCTGAGCATCGAAATCTCCCCATACTTGCGCTTGTTGCGCAGCTTGTTGGGCGGCAGCGATACGCTCACTTACCTCCTTGCGCTCGTTGAGCAGTTGATCAGGTGCTCCTTGTTGAAGCAAATGACGCAACTCATCTTCGTGTTGAAGGGCTGCCTGCAGCGCCTCATTATTCTCGATGAGACCGGCCGCTTTTTGCGTGATATGAACAACGCCGAGTTCACGCAGTTGCTCCAAGAAAGGCTCGTAGTCACGATGGAATACCAGGAAGGTATATTTCTTCATTTGTGAAATCATGCGTTACCTCCTTTCTCTGCCTCACGGGCTTCTTTCTCGCGCTTACTCTTCACGATTTTCTGACTGGACTTATTCAAGTTCTCCTCGTCTTCCATAAAACGCTTGATTTTACGAATAGCATCCTGATAACCTGGTATTTGCACTTTCTCAAAGAGGTTCACTTTCTGCGTCGTTTTCTTACGCGCATACTCGAGCAGTTCCACTTTGCGCCGCACAAATTCCTGGCGGATACCCACATCTGCGATGGCCTTGAGTTGCTCAAAGCCGTCGGCAAACCATTTCGGGCTGGAGAACAGCGAGAACTCTTTGGTCGAATAGACCACCTCATCGAGCACAGGTACGCGCACGCCCGCAATCTTTTTTACAGACATGCGTACGTCGTCCACATGAATCAACGATGTGTCAAACTCACCCCAAAGCGCAATCATCTGGTCATAGTCCTTGATGCGGCGGTTCACTTCCTCGTCGAGGTCTGCCAGTTCTTTCTTGGCTTTCTTAACCTCCAGACGAAGTGCCGTTTCCTTGCTTTGCAGCGTAGGAAGCGTTCGTTGCCGCATTTTCAGGTCCTTCTCCAGGCCTTGCAACGATGTTTTATTAAATTGATATTGAATAGCCATAACTTATGCTTTTGGCCAATATTTCTCCACTAATGCTTGTTTGATGTTCACCTCTTCCGGCTTGAAGTACTTACCGAAGAGCTGCCATGCGATATCAAGCATCTGAACGGTATTGATGTTGACATCGATTGCCAAAATCTCACGGCTGTAGTCGCGTGCGAAATCGAGACAACGTAAGTCGTAGTCGGTCAAATCGAAACCGTTCTCTTTTTTCGTCTTTGCGTTAGCGGCGTCTGCGTACAGACGAACCGCGGCGTTCATTACCTGCGGATGATCTTCGCGGGTTTTCTTGCCGGCAACGAGTTGTTTCAGACGAGACAATGAGCGGAACGGATCGACGATGACTTTACCGATTTCGGAGTCACGACGGAGGTACAACTGGCCTTCTGTAATATATCCCGTGTTATCCGGAATGGCGTGAGTGATATCTCCTCCGGAAAGAGTTGTCACGGCGATGATGGTAATCGAACCGCCACCTATCTCAGGCGGGAACTGAACGGCCTTCTCGTAGATCTTGGCAAGGTCCGAATAAAGCGAACCAGGCATGGAATCTTTCGAAGGGATCTGGTCCATACGGTTGGATACAATAGCCAAGGCATCCGCGTACAGTGTCATATCCGTCAGAAGGACAAGCACTTTCTCATGTTTATCCACTGCAAAATACTCAGCGGCCGTCAATGCCATATCCGGTATAAGGAGTCGTTCTACCGGCGGATTCTCCGTTGTATTAACGAATGAAACGATGTGATCCAATACACCGGCATTGGAGAAGACATTCTTGAAATACAGGTAATCATCATTGGTCAAACCCATACCGCCAAGGATAATCTTGTCTGCCTCTGCACGGAGCGCCACGTTTGCCATTACCTGATTGTACGGCTGATCCGGGTCGGCAAAGAAAGGAATCTTCTGTCCGGAGACCAAGGTGTTATTCAGGTCAATACCTGCAATACCGGTAGCGATGAGTTCCGACGGCTGTTTACGACGAACGGGATTAACAGAAGGACCGCCGATCTCGATTTCCTTGCCTTCGACAGCCGGTCCGCCATCAATAGGATCACCATAAGCGTTGAAGAAACGACCGGCTAACTGGTCACTTACCTTAAGACTCGGCGATTTACCAAGGAATACCACTTCTGCATTGGTCGGGATACCTTCCGTTCCCTGGAACACCTGCAGTGTAACCTCATCGCCAATGATTTTAACTACCTGCGCCAATTTGCCATTTACCATTGCTAACTCGTCATTACCTACTCCTTCTGCCTTGAGGGAGCAAGTAGCCTTGGTAATAGCAGTAATCTGCGTGTAGATTTTTTGAAATGCTTTTGCCATAATATGTTGTGTTTATTTATGCTTATTTGATTTGCGCACCCGTAACATTGTATATATGTCCTCCATGGAAGATATATAACTGACCGTCCACAATCCGTTTGTTGCCGTTGAACGACGATTGCCCATTGCGTATCGTCTCCACCCTTTGTGTATCATCCAACAAGTCGAAATAGATCTCTATCTGTTTGAGATACATTGCTTTGGATGTGTTTTCCAAACGGACCTCTACTGCACCGGATACGGGTTCATTTAATTCGAACTCATAGGTCTCAAGTTGTTCATAGAGGTCCTCGGCATCGCCTATACGATTACCTGCCACGAACACGCTAAGTACACCGTCTCCGTTAGCGGCTGCCGACACACGTATCAATGCCACCCCGCACCCAAGAGTCTCTTCAGTACGAAGTTTGACGAGGCTGGCGGGATACGTTCCGGAACCGAACACGGCGCCTTTATACTTGTCATAATCGACGGTGTTGTCATTGGCAATACTTACGTTCCACTCGTAGCCGCTCAAGTTGGCATGCTCGTCCACGCGGCAAACGCCGGTAAATGTGTGACTATAGGTATCACACCCACTCTCTTTCTGCTCACGCGGGTTAACAATAGTGATATAGATATCGCTCGTAATGGCTGATGCCGGAACGGCAACAAGTAACGAGTCTGCATCGAAATGCGCCACGTCAATCAGCAGTTTGCCGCCGCATTCCACACGCACGACACATGTCTCCGGCGTGAGAGGAGCATATCCTTCTTTGGCTTTGAAAGAGATGGAGAAACTTTGAACCGCATTCACTTTAATATAGGCTCCGTTGAAGTGCTGATAGTTAATTTGGCCGTATTGATCGAAATAATCGCCGATCTCCACACCTGTTAAATCATAATTGAGCCAGAACTTCGTATTATCCTTCATGACGGCAAAAACAGAACAATCGCACATTGGATAGAATTTCTCTCCGGGTTGTCCCGCATCTGCCACATTGCTGTTCTTTCGAGTGGACCAGCCAAGGAACGTATAGCCGGATTTGGCAGTCACGCTCGGCAAAGTTACACCCGCGCCTTTGCTGGATTCTTTCGCCGTTGATGTAGCACAAGTGCCCTTATCGCTGCTGACGGAGAAATTGACTGTACATTTGTCAAAACCGCCGTTGAAATCGAAGGAAATGACACCTCCCTGTTCCCTGACGTTATCAAACCACATCTTATTGCTAAACATCTTGTAATTGGTGGCTCCGCTTGGGAACAAGTCGCCCTGTTTGCCGAAATAACCGTTGGTAAGGTTGTCTTCTTTGTATTTGGGAGCCTTTCCGTCCGCTTCAATAATGTCCACGCACGGATGGCGCTCTACATTATTCACCTCGTCCGACTCCCATTTATTCTTCACAAAGTCGATCTTGGTGAGCATGAGTCCGTGCCCCGGAAGATACTGATCCCATCCTTGCTGCTGACGATTCTCCAGAATATAGAACTCACGCGGATCAGGACTGATGCCGCTGAGGTTCGATTGTCCGGAAGCCGTGATAATCGCGCAATCACCGGTGGTATTGAAATCACGCAGACGCACGTTCATGGGGCCGTCAAGCAAGATCGGCTCTACCCAACCGAGGTAGAAACGCTCATAGGCACTGAAAGCCGCAGGAGTATTGGCATTGTCGTTGTAGCAACCGTGATCCATCACAGACCAATCGCCTAAGGTCTTGACTGTCAGGCCGTTGGTTGAACCAAAATTCGGCAAACCGAGAATATGCGCAAATTCATGAACCAGCGTTCCTATCCCATCGCGTTTGGTCTTACTTTGCAATTCCGGCACCGCACAGCATGCAGCAACAGTCTTTCCGTCCAATTGTACCAGATAATCCAATGCGTATGTGGTTCCCAAATCATCGGTGAACTCCCATACCGCTTCCGGTAAGTTGTTATCCATGCGTTCGCCTTCTCCCGCGTAAATCACCACCAGAGCATCAATACGGCCGTCACCATCCTGATCATATTGCGTGAAATCAGCAATATCTTCGGCCAGATTACAAGCCTGCGCAATCATCAGTTCTGCGGCAACATCATCGCCATCTTCATCGTTGGCTCCATAGGCACTGCGTTTGTCGCTCAGCGTTACCGGTCCCATGAAATCGAAAACGGGAGTGTACTGACCAAATGAATTATCCGCAAAATACCGCTCAAGGGACTCTTTATATCCGTTGAAATCGGTGCTTTTGAATGCTACGTCCGAATAATTGACCAGTATGACAGGAATCCGTTTCGGTTGCAAAGGACGCACATTCGTCGATGACGCCGCTTGCAGCGATATGGCTGCCAGTGCTAATGTTACTATGAAAAATAAGCGTTTTAGCATGATTTGTTACGACTTTTCTTCAATAACCTCTTCTTCAAAGACTTCGGGTATCGTATCATTCACATACGGCACGCCGTACATATCTTCAGGAGGCCCGTACATAGCCTCGGGGCCGCTATTCCTTTTGGGAAGGATACCGCTTCCGCAACTGGTTACGCCCAATGCACCTAACAAAAGGGCGATGCAGGCATTGATTTTTGTTAACAGTTTGATTCTCATGCGGCTATTTGTTTCTCGTTCAACAATTCATCGAGTTTCTTGCGGTAATCCTCAAACTCTTTCGAGTGGAACTCACAGTAGTTCATCTGCTTGCAGAGGTTGATTATACGCTTGAAATAGTCGATTACATCGAGGAAATTATCGAAATCGTAGTCATGATTGCAGATATCCATCACGAGGCGCAACATATACTGCTGGCGATCCAGCGGACAAACGGCATCAATCTTATCGAAAGCATCCTGCTGAAGGATAACGAAGTCAATCACTTCGGATTTCCAGAAGGCCTCATGGTAATCTACCGGTACACCATCGTCACCGAGGATGTTGATCTGTTCCTGAATCTCTTTACCACGCTGAAGATAGGTCTTCATATCATTGACCATAGGCAGCCATTCTTTATCAATCAGGCCGGAGATATATTCCTCAAACTCAGGATATTCCACATATTTGGAATAAGAATCGATGGGGTTCACAGCCGGATAGCGTTTACGGTCGGCACGTGCCTGCTCCAACGCATAGAAACAACGTGCCACTTTCTTCGTTCCCTCGGTTACCGGCTCTTTGAGGTTACCACCGGCCGGCGAAACGGTTCCCAAGAATGTTACCGAACCCGTTGCTCCGTTATTCAGATATACATAGCCTGCGCGGGAATAGAAAGCACCGATGATAGCCGAGAGGTCCATTGGGAAAGCATCCTGTCCCGGAAGTTCCTCCAGACGGTTGGACATCTCACGCAATGCTTGTGCCCAACGGGAGGTGGAGTCTGCCATCAGAAGAACACGCAGACCCATCGAGCGGTAGTACTCGGCGATGGTCATTGAGGTATATACAGATGCCTCACGCGATGCCACCGGCATGTTGGATGTATTGGCGATAATGATGGTACGCTCCATGAGCTTGCGTCCTGTGTGCGGGTCATCCAGTTCCGGGAATTCGGTGAAAGTCTCCACAACCTCGTTGGCACGCTCACCGCAGGCAGCAATAATCACGATGTCTGCCTCGGCTTGCTTGGAGATCGCGTGCTGGAGCACGGTCTTACCCGTTCCGAACGGTCCGGGGATAAAGCCCGTACCACCCTCGCAAAGCGGGTTTGCGGTATCAATAGTACGTACACCCGTCTCGAGCAATTTGAAGGGACGCGGTTTCTCGCGATACGCAAGGATAGCTTTTTTTACAGGCCATTTCTGAATCATGGTAACCTCATGGTCATTGCCCTCGGCGTCAGTCAGCACTGCCATCACCTCATTGACGGTATATTCACCGGCTTTGGCAATGGATTTGACAGTGTATTGACCTTCGAATACGAAAGGCACCATGATCTTATGCGGCTGATGGTTCTCATCCACTTCACCGAGCCATGCGGCAGCTTCTACTTTGTCACCGACCTTGGCGATAGGCTTGAATGCCCATTTTTTCTCGGTGTCCAGCGGGAAATTATACTCACCTCGCTTAAGGAAGACTCCGGTCAGTTTGTCAAGGTCATTCTGCAGGCCGTCGTAGTTACGGCTGAGCAGTCCCGGACCGAGTGTCACCTCCAACATATGTCCGGTGAATTCGACCTTATTGCCCACTTTGAGACCACGGGTGGACTCGAACACCTGTGCATAAACGTTTTCACCGATAACCTTAATCACTTCGGCCATCAGTTTTGTTTCGCCTACATAAATGTAGCAAATTTCATTTTGAGCTACAGGTCCATCTACTTGAACCGTTACCAGGTTTGAGATGATACCTTTTACTTTTCCTGTTGTCATATTATTGTTTGTCTAAATTTACACCTTTTTTCATATCGGCTACTAACTCGCGGAATACTTTCTCTCCTTCTTCGATGGTCAGCAGTGACCAGCGATGGAGCATGACTGCCTCCAGATAATAGGCAAATACCTGCTCGGCAGAGAAGAAATCAAACTCCGTATAAGCCTGCAGCCACATAAAACGCACGCCGTCTATGGTTTTCTCGCGTTTCATGAGATCGTCTATCTGCGCCAATTCAAGGATGGCTTTGGCGTCGTCATTATCCATCACTTCATTCAGTCCGAAGTCTTTCTGCGTGGTATGCGTGCGCAGTTGCTCCGCTACTTCACCCTCGCCTACTATCTGCTGTTGCACGTCAAAACCATGCTTACGGCAGATCTGCGCCACGAGAATATTATTCAAGTCGCGGTTATAGGCAAACCAATCGCGGATAAAGCGATTCTTGGCTTTCAGGCCTTTCTCGAGCGTCTCTCCGTTAATAGGCGCGCGCAGCAGTTCCAATTGCTCTTTATCCGACTCGGACAACTGCTCATCAAGCAGTTCTTCCAATTTCTCCATGGAAATCGGAATGTCTGCACCTTCTTTGAGTTCAGGAAGTCCGGCCAACAAATACTCGTAAGTCATATCAGAAAAGCATTTCTACGAGTTGCGGACGAAGCATCTCTTTGAAGTATGCAATGAACTCAGCTTCTCCGAAAGCGAGTTTGTAGCCGCCTTTTGCCGGCTGGATGGTGAAGTCGGCCTTGATGCCTTTTACCTCTTTGATAACGACACCTTTGTCCAACAATCCCTTGGCATTGGCGGCGAAGTATTTCTTGAGCGCCTCTGCGTCTTTGGCTTCTATCTCCACTTCTCCCTGCTTGGCCATCTGCTCGGCCAATTTGGCGATTAGGCCTTGCATGAACTTGGCATCAGCCGTGGCCGCTTTCACACTGTCAGCAGCAATCTTGTCAGCCAGCAGATTGGTGATCTCTGTCTTGACGGCATTGACGCTCTGCTCCGCGTAGAGCTTGAGTTCAGCACGTGTTTTCTTGTCCAAATCCGCAGATTTACTCTCCGCAGCAGCTACTATCGCAGCAGCTTTTTTCTCGGCTTCAGCAATCAAATCGGCAGCCTTGGCATTGGCTTTCTCTACAATTTGTTTCGCTTCAGCGTTGCCTTTCTCTACACCTTCCGCGTAGATTTTGTCGGTTAATTCAGAAAGATTCATAATAGTATATAAAATTAATTCGTTTACAAAGTAGGATATGATTTTAGGCTTTGCGCGCAAAATCGCCGCAAAGTTACAAAAAAAATTGCATATATCAAAATATTTTTGTAATTTTGTAGCGTTTTTGTTAAATATCGCACGAATGACATCTCCTTTCGCATTGCCGCCGCATCCTTTGGCGCAAGAAGCAGCTGCTCAAATAATCGAAAAAATGCACGCCTATATGCGTGTACATCCGGATAGCGAATTGCATCAAAAAGGGAAGATGTTCGGAGTGCTTGTCTATATAGACAGTCATTCACCGTCCGGACAATCTTATCTGGCTGCATTCTCGGCGATGCTGGACGGAAGTTATGATCATGAAGGATTTGTGCCGCCCGTATATCCTATGAGTGCTCCACCCGTGGGGACAAACAAAGCGGAGTCACAACGCATGCAACGATTGTTATTCGCTCAATATCAGTTTATTAACGGGAAAGGCGGGACCAAGAATCTATTGGATATATTCTCCGAAGAAAAACCGATTCTTTCTGCGGAACAATGGTTTTCAAATGATAAAAAGAGCTTAGCGCAAAGCGAGAAATTACCTCCTTCCGGAGCGGGTGAATGCTGTGCGCCCAAGTTGTTACAATATGCCCTGACGCACGGTCTGCAGCCCTTGGCTTTGGCGGAATTCTGGGTAGGAGCCTCACCGGCTTCCGAGATTCGAAAAGAAGGGTGTTTTTATACCCCGTGTTCGGGGAAATGCGTTCCGATTTTGCGACATATGTTACAAGGTATCGAGGTAACCTCTTCTGCGGACAAACAAGAAATGGAGAATCGATGCAATCAGATAGAAATCGTATTTGAAGACGACTACCTGATGGTGGTTAATAAACCCGCAGGACTGCTTTCTGTGCCCGGTAAAAACGAGGACCTTGATGTAGTGACCTATCTGGCTGAAAAACAGGGACACACAAACCTTCAAGCGGCACACCGGTTGGATCAGGATACAAGCGGGTTGCTGGTGTTGGCCAAGAATCCGGAGGTGTACAAAGTCCTGCAGGCTTATTTCCAGCGCCGGGATATTTTGAAGCGCTATGAAGCCGTTGTGGATTTACAAAGGGATGATGTGCCATGTCCAAAGGAGGGGGTGATTGACCTGCCCTTGTTATCGAATCCGTTCGACCGGCCGCGACAGATGGTGGATAAGGTTCATGGCAAACCGGCTATTACCCGATATGTGATTCGGGAACGACTTGCGGACGGTACTTATTTCGTCGATTTCTTCCCTCTTACGGGCCGTACGCATCAGTTACGGGTACATGCCGCACATCCGCAAGGGCTGAACGCACCTATCGTCGGCGACCGGCTGTACGGCAAACCTCAAACGCGGTTAATGCTCCATGCCGCAGAGATCCGTTTCGTGCATCCGATAACCCGTGAAGTGCTGCATTTCTGCGTTCCATCTCACTTCAATAACAAAAAATAGACTAAATATTTGCATATATCGAAAAAAAGCAGTACTTTTGCAGTCGCAAAAGTTTTTTACATGTATGGAAAGAAGAGTTAGAGTTCGTTTTGCGCCCTCTCCAACCGGCGCATTGCATATCGGCGGTGTACGTACCGCATTGTATAACTATCTGTTCGCCCGTCAGCACGGCGGCGATATGTTGCTGCGTATCGAAGATACGGATAGCACACGCTTTGTGCCCGGCGCAGAGGAATATATTTTGGAAGCCCTTGATTGGCTCGGAATCGGCATTGACGAAGGTCTGCGTCAAAAGAAAGGCACCAAAGAGATTGAGGCCGTAGGCGAGCATGGTCCGTATAGGCAGTCCGAGCGTCGTGAGATTTATCATCAGTACGTGAAGCAGTTATTGGATAGCGGACATGCGTATATAGCGTTTGATACCCCCGAAGAACTCGAAGCAAAACGTGCTGAGATTCCTAATTTCCAATACGACGCGCGTACGCGCCTCCAGATGCGCAACTCCTTAATAATGAGTGCGGAAGAAGTAAGCGAATTAATGGCAAAAGGCGAGAAATATGTCGTTCGCTTCAAAGTGGAGCCGAATGAAGACGTACATGTGCATGATTTGATTCGTGGTGAAGTGGTCATCAATTCCAATATTTTGGACGATAAAGTGCTGTACAAATCGGCTGATGACCTGCCTACTTATCATTTGGCCAATATCGTGGATGACCATCTCATGGAGATCAGTCATGTCATCCGTGGCGAGGAATGGTTGCCGTCCGCCCCTCTCCACGTACTCCTTTACCGTGCGTTCGGTTGGCAGGACACGATGCCTCAGTTTGCCCATCTGCCGTTGCTGCTCAAGCCCGACGGAAACGGTAAACTGTCTAAACGTGACGGTGACCGTCTCGGATTCCCCGTCTTCCCGCTTGAGTTCCATAACCAGAAAGACGGTACTGTCTCGTCCGGTTACCGTGAGAGCGGCTATTTGCCGGAGGCTGTGATCAATTTCCTGGCTCTGTTAGGTTGGCATGGAAGCGGCGATCAGGAGATGTACACGATGGACGAACTTATCAAGGATTTCTCGCTGGATCGCGTCAGTAGGTCCGGTGCCAAGTTCGATTATGAAAAAGGCAAATGGTTCAACCACCAGTATCTGCAGCTACGCAGCAATGAAGAGTTGGCACAGATGTTCCTGCCTGTTTTGAAAGAAAAACTGGCTTCTGTAAACTCTCCACTTCTCTCAACTCTCAACGCTCAACTGTCAACTATCGCCAAGGTTATCGGCTTGACGAAGGACCGTGTGAACTTCGTGCCCGAACTGTGGGAGCAAACCAATTTCTTCTTTGTTGCACCCACCGAGTACGATGAGAAATCGCTCAAGAAACGCTGGAAAGAAGAGTCTCCGCGTCATATGCAGGAACTGATGGCACTCCTTGAGACCGTCAGTGAGGATGATTGGCACAAGTCCTACGAGGCAACGGACGATAACGGCAATACCGTCATTCGTTGGCATCTGGACGATGTAGTGATGCCGTGGATTGCTGCGCATGAATATGGTGTAGGCCTCGTCATGAATGCTTTTCGTATCTGCCTCGTCGGTGCTGCCCGTGGTCCGCATATCTGGGAGATTACCAATATCCTCGGCAAAGAGGAAACACTCAAACGTGTCAATGACGCATTGAAAATCATAGGATAACCTATGTAGACCTAGGAATACCTATGACTCCCCGAGAAGCGCTACATACCTATTTCGGATACGATGATTTTCGGCCACTACAGTCGGAAATCATCGCTTCTGTTTTAGAGGGAAAGGATACGCTTGCGCTGATGCCTACAGGCGGAGGCAAGAGTATCTGCTTTCAGGTGCCTACCCTCGTCATAGGACATGATAATCCGGAGAAGCGGTTATGTATAGTCATCACGCCTCTTATTGCGTTGATGCGCGACCAGGTGGCGAACCTCCAAGCGCGAGGTATTCATGCTGCCGCGGTTTATACGGGCATGAGTTGGGACAAGCAACGCGTTGCGTTGGATAACTGTCTGTACGGTCCGTACCATTTTCTCTATTGTTCGCCGGAAAGGCTTGAGAGTGAGGAGTTTCGCAAACGTCTGTCGGAGCTGCCTGTAGGTCTGATTGCGGTCGATGAAGCGCATTGTATTTCCCAATGGGGATATGATTTCCGTCCGTCTTATCTGAAGATAGTCGAGGTGCGGGACTTATTGCCGGGTGTGCCGGTATTGGCTTTGACTGCAACGGCTACACCGGAGACCATCGACGATATACAAGCAAAGCTTGGCTTTAAAGAAAAAAACGTACTCCGCAAATCTTTCCGTCGCGAAAACCTGACGTACATCGTACGTCGCACGGAGAAGAAAGCCGAACAAGTGGCGCATATCTTATCGAAGGTTCCCGGCTCGGCGATCGTCTATGTCCGTAACCGCAAACGTGCTCAGGAACTCGCCGAATGGCTATCCGCTAATCCGCTAACCACTAACCAGCTAACCGTTAACTTCTACCATGCAGGGCTGACTACCAAAGAACGCAACGAACGTCAGGAAGCATGGACGCGAGGGGATACACGCGTCATTGTGGCCACCAATGCTTTCGGTATGGGGATTGACAAACCGGATGTACGCGTTGTCATTCATTACGATCTGCCGAGCCATTTGGAGAGTTATTATCAGGAGGCAGGACGCGCCGGACGGGACGGACAGACGGCTTACGCGGTATTGCTGTATAACGAACAGGAGGACAAAGCCAAGCTGAAGAAACGTGCCGTGGATACCTACCCACCGAAAGAGTTTGTGGAGAGCGTCTATCACAAGACGATGGATTTTCTGCAAATAGGTGCAGGCAGCGGTTTAGGACATCGTTTTGCGTTGCATATAGACCAGTTATGCCATGTCATGAAACTGCCGGTGATACAAACCTACTCTGCCTTGCATATCCTTACGCAAGCGGGCTATATTGATTTTGAGGAAGAGCATGAGACGCGGCCACGTGTGCAGATTCTTGTGCCGCGACATCAACTCGGCGACTATAATCTGTCTTTTGAGCAAGCGGAACTGCTTGATATCCTGATGCGTTCTTATACAGGCATTTACACGGATCTGCAATACGTCCGTGAGGCCGACAAAGACGAAACACATCAGTTATTGGTTTCGTTGGCACAGCGTGGTATTATCACTTATATTCCCCGTTCGGTAGGTTGCTCCCTGACTATGACAAACGAGCGACAGACAGAGATCTATCTATCGCCCGTTATCTTTGAAGAACGTCAGCAACGTTTTATAAACAAACTGCAAGCGATGCTTGAGTACGCTGACCAGACGCAGTTCTGCCGAGAGCAGGTCTTACTTGCTTATTTTGGAGAGACCAACGCTGTCACCTGCGGTCATTGCGACGTCTGCCGGGACTTGACCCATCGCATCATCGCCGAGTGACAGACTGTCTTCTTCCAGCAGTTCCCTCATTTCCTCTATTTCTTCCGCACTGACAGCTTTGCGGTCGTTGACACCCATCAGCGGTCCGAAGAACACTTTGAGTAAGGCCCTGCCGACTACTTTGCGGAAACTGAACTTGGGATTCTTGGCGTCACCGGTGATCGGCACATCCAACACAATCATATCTTGTGCTGATGTGAGCATCTTGAAGCCCGTACGAACCGGAATATTCTTGTATTTGGCTTTGCTGAACTTCTCTTTCTTCCCCACCCGCGGATGGTCAATAATGATCTTATTGGCACCTTTCAGTTGACCGGCTGTCACATCCAATTGACTCTCCACACTCAAATCTCCGCCTTCCAACGGATAGCCTGTATAATTGCGGCACAGAGCGCTGAAATCATCCAGGTGCACGCCTGTCAGTTTGAGGTTGGCACGCGTGTCCTGCGTAGCCATATCCAGTCCTCCGACGAAATCCGCTTTCAGCTTGGCATCGCCGGTCAGAGTGGCGTTCATAGTCACGCTGTTACGGCCGTTGGTGGCTACATTGCTACCGGATACTTCCAGTGTCTTGACCGCATACTCCCACTCATGCTTCATCGAATAATCGCGATAGGTGATGTCATGGCCTGTGATGCGTACTTTCTTTGCCATCCAAACGAGCGGCTTGGAAGCATTCTTGCTTTTTGGCGCATCTTCACCATTCTCACCATTCTCACCATTATCACCATTATCACCATTATCACCATTATCCTCCTTCTTCATCAGCCGACTCAGCGTATTCCATGTCTCATGCACCTCGTAGTTTCCGGTGATGCCGCTAACGCATAAGGTATCCAGGATGAACGTATTGGTACTCAGATCGCCTTTGTTGACCACTACACGCAGTTCATCCATCGCTGCCACTTGGTCGTCATGCGTATCACGAATACTCAGACCGGCCATGGAAAGAGCACCGTCCAACTGTATATTGGTGATGTTATCCAAACTGCCCTCTATATGCATCGAGCCGTTCAAAAGAGCTCCCAAACCGCTGATATTCAGGTAATCCTGTACAAGCGGAAGCACGACGTCCGTATGCACATCGTATAGATGGAGAATAATGGCATACTTGTTCGACTGCATTCGATAACCGGCTACAAGACCTACCCGACCACCGGTCGGCAGACCGAATTCCAAACCGGCATTCGTCTGGGTGTTATCAAAAAACAGACCAGGAATACGCAACGAGAGATCCTCCAGTTTCCATTGTTTGCCGGTTATCACATCGCGGTAACGGATATTACTGTTATTGATGCGGATGTCATCGAGAGCGACCGTCCAGTTGCTTTTAACCGTATCCTCCGGCACACTGTCTTTTTTAGCAAAACGCTCGATGATATCGGAGAAATTCAGCCTGTCATTGCTCTTGAGTACCTGTCCGTTGAACCCGTCCAGATGAATGGCGCGTATCTTCACGCGCTTGGCAATCAACTGTGGATAGGCGATCTGTACGTACAGCCGGTTGAAGGAGATGAAGTCAGTCTCGCCGCTCTGTTCCTTGCATTGGAAGCCTTCAATAGACACACCGCCCCAATACGGATTGATAATCACTTGGTCGGCATGTAACTGCCGTCCTACTATCTGCTCGCCGTAGTTATTGACCACATATTTGGCCACCGGCGAAGCCACGCATAGTATCAATGCGAAGAGGAGCACTATTGCTAGCGCTCCCCATCCACATATCTTCCAGAATGTTTTCATTATTCTGCAGCCAATGTGATTCGACGGAAGTCTTTGATTACTACGCCTTTAGCTTTCAGCACATCTTTCACGAGCTCTTTGCTCTCACTCATGATATAAGCCTGCTCTAACAGCGTATTCTCTTTCAAGAACTTACCCAGACGACCTTGAGCGATCATCTCGATCTTCTTAGCCTGATTAGCCAAGTTAGCCTCTGCCTCTGCCGGAACTTTCGCACGAATGTCACGTGCTACTTGAGCCTGCTCCTCAGTCAACCAACCTTTAGCCGTGTTGGAAGCGATATGATCGTCGCTGTCGCAGTGAGCCGGGTTCAAACCGGCCTTGCGCAGTGCGTTCTCTACAGCCTTGTTGATCTCGTCCTGTTTGGTCTTGTCGATAGCAACCTCCAACTCGTGCTTCTTAACCTCTTCACTTACGTGATCAGCGTCCAAAGCGATCGGACTCATAGCAGCTACCTGCATCGAGATGCCGTGAACAGTCTCCTGCTCGCTGCCTGCCTCTGCAGCTACCAACGAACTCAGTTTGTTACCCAGGTGGTTATATGCATCTACAACCGGTGCCTCAAGGCAAGCATAATCTGCCAATTCCATCTTCTCGCCGGTAACACCCGAACGCTCGGTAATGATCTCTGCAACCGTGAAGTTACCGATCTTGAGGTTCTTGAGCTCCTCTTGGCTACGTACTTTGTTATCCAAAGCAGCGTCCAGAATCAACTTAACCATACCTACGAAGTCTTCGTTCTTAGCTACGAAGTCGGTCTCGCACTTCACGCCAACGATGGCACCGAAGCCGTCTTTAACCTTACCGAGTACGCAACCTTCTGAAGCCTCACGGTCGCTACGTTTAGCCGCGATTGCTTGTCCACGCTTACGGAGCAAGTCCTTCGCAACCTCGAAATCGCCGTTTGCCTCTTCCAAAGCCTTCTTTACGTCCATCATACCGGCACCGGTGATGTCACGCAATTTCTTGATATCTGCCAATGTAACTGCCATAATTAAGCCTCCTCTTCTTTAGCTTCTTCTTTTGCCTCTGCTACTTTCTCAGCCTCTGCTTTCGGAGCAGCTTTGCGGATACGTTGACGACGCTCTTTCGGAGCCGGAGCTTCAGTGGCAGCCTGTGCCTCTGCAGCTTCCTCGTCAGCCTTCTCTACCTTACGCTCTTCAAGACCCTCTTTGATAGCCTCGCATACAGCACCCAGAATCACGTCGATTGCCTTGGTAGCATCGTCGTTAGCGGGGATAACGAAGTCAATGTTGTTGGGGTTCGAGTTGGTATCAACGATTGCAAATACAGGGATACCCAGACGGTTAGCCTCTGCTACTGCAATCTTCTCTTTGATCACGTCTACTACGAACACTGCGCTCGGGAGACGGGTCATGTCGGCGATTGAACCAAGGTTCTTCTCGAGTTTCTCGCGCTGACGGCTGATCTGCAGTTTCTCACGCTTGGACATGTTATCCATCGTGCCGTCGGTAGCCATCTTGTCGATCTGGCTCATTTTCTTCACAGCCTTACGGATGGTCGGGAAATTGGTGAGCATACCACCTGCCCAACGCTCGGTGATGTACGGCATACCTACTTCCTGTGCACGAGTAGCAACGACTTCCTGAGCCTGCTTTTTCGTACCTACGAAGAGAACCTTACGTCCGCTGCGAGCCAAGTTCTTCAATGCCTCTGCTGCCTCTTCTACTTTGATGGCAGTCTTGTTGAGGTCGATGATGTGGATGCCGTTACGCTCCATGTAGATGTACGGAGCCATAGCCGGATTCCATTTGCGTTTGAGGTGGCCAAAGTGTGCGCCAGCCTCGAGAAGTTGATCAAAATTTGTTCTCATTCTTTTTAATGAATAATGATTAATGAATAATGATTATTTATCCGTTTATCTTTGTTCCAATTCGCACGCGTGCACGTTCATTATTTAACACGCGCATGGTTGTGACCATTTATTGAACAAAGACAACTGTGTGGTAATTCTTTGCAGAAGTCCACACAGTTTGGATTTGTTCCAAGTATTAACGTTTACTGAACTGGAAGTGCTTACGAGCCTTCGGCTGACCCGGTTTCTTACGCTCAACCTCACGAGCGTCACGAGTCATGAAGCCTTCTGCCTTCAATGCAGCCTTGTCTTCCGGATTGATTTTCACCAGTGCGCGAGCGATCGCGAGACGCAGAGCCTCTGCCTGGCCTTTGAAACCACCGCCGTCAAGGGTAACCTTGATATCGTATTTCTCTGCTACGCCGAGTTTGTTCAGCGGTTGGAGAACGATATAGCGCAGAATAGAAGACGGGAAATATGTCTCGATGTCGCGACCGTTGATAACGATCTTGCCGGCACCATCATTTACGTAAACGCGGGCTACTGCCTCTTTACGACGACCTAATGCATTAACTGTTTCCATATCTTCTATTATTTGAGGGTGTTAATATCAATGTTTTTCGGTTGCTGTGCCTGCATGTTGTGCTCTGCGCCGGCGAAGATATACAGATTGTTAATCTGTTTCGAACCCAGACGGTTCTTCGGCAGCATACCTTTTACTACTTTGCGAACGAGCTTGTCAGCACCTTTGGCCATCAGGTCAGCCGGAGTGAACTCACGTTGGCCACCCGGGAAACCGGTGTAGCGTACATAAACGCGATCGTTCCATTTGTTACCTGTCAGCTGCACTTTGTCAGCGTTCACGATGATTACGTTGTCACCACAATCCACATTCGGAGTGAAGGACGGTTTGTACTTACCACGCAGCAGTTTTGCTACTTTGGAGCACATACGGCCAAGAATCTGGCCTTCAGCGTCAACAACTACCCACTCTTTCTTAGCGGTAGCTTTGTTTACAGACACTGTTTTGTAACTGTTAAATTCCATTAATGTTGTTTGTTTTAGGCTTGGCCGACAGACATCTATTAAGCGTCTCCGCACTGCCCAGCCAGGCGATTTATAATTTATTGTTTCACGTGCCTTTACGCATGTACATTACGCACACTCACGCAAAAAAGCGTGCAAAGGTACTGCTTTTTTTTGATATGACCAAATTTTTGAGCAACTTTTTTATAAAAAAGTGCATTTTCTTGCATATGTGCAATTTTTGTAGTACTTTTGTACCCGAAAAAATGTTACAGTTATGTTAGATTCATTTATACAGACCGATTGGCTGACGGTTATCACCAAGATTGTATTGGCAACGGCTTTAGGTTACCTGATGGGTATGGAGCGTGAGTTGCATGGAAAAGTAGTGGGCACACGTACGATATCGCTTATTGCGATAGGCAGTGCGCTGTATGTCCTTATGTCGCCGGGCATCATAGGCGGTGACAACAGTCGTATTATTGCGCAAGTGGTTTCCGGAATCGGTTTCCTGGGTGCCGGTATTATCTTCAAAGACGGCGACACGATTAAAGGTCTCACTACCGCTGCGACCGTCTGGTGTGCCGCTGCGATAGGATGTCTGTGCGGGTTCGGTATGTTCGCTGAAGCCATACTCGGCACCGCGGCTATTATCGGTGTCAACGTGCTGTTCAAGCACCTCAAACATGAGTGATTTCTTAAAAACTTTCACTTTTTCTTGCATATGTGCAAAAAAAGCTGTACCTTTGCAGCCGGTTTTGCAATAATTGATTATTCACTATATAAAAAAGTAACAAACAATGAAGAAAAGTTTACTTTTGGTATGCTTGCTTTTCTCCGCCATGATGCTTTTTGCGCTGGAGAAAAAGAAAGTTGCCATTTTAGAGGTACAGGACACCGAGAATGTATTAGAGCCCGGACAGAAACTGATGCTGCAAAGCAGTTTAGCTAAGGCAGTCGCAAAAACGCCCGGTTATGAAGCTTTTGACCGCACGAGTATGGAGAAACTGTTAGAAGAGCAGTTATTCCAGCAATCCGGTTTTGTGGACGATAACAGTAAGATTTGTGAGGCAGGTAAGATGGCCGGTGCTTCCTATATCATGGTATCCGAGGCTGCCAAGACGGCTGACCGCATGGTCGTAGTGGGCGTCAAACTGCTGAACGTAGAGACCGCCAAGGTGGAACTGAGTGAAAGTATCGTACTGAGCGGTTCTTCCGAAGAGATGCAGACCAAGTGTGACCAATTGGCCAGTTCCCTTTTGGACAAGAAAAGACAAAACAAGATCATGATTGACGACTCGTCCTCGAAGAACAAAGAGGATCTGACCCGTGTCGGGCTCAAGTATGTGTACAACGGCCGTAACATGAAGAGCAAAGAATATCAGGAATTCCTCCTGAGCCGCTGTACGCCGGCCTACAAACAGTTCCATCACGGAGATATCATGATTAAATCCGGTTATGCCGCACTGGGTCTCGGCGTGTTAGGTATCGGTATCGGTGCCGCATGTATGGCCAGCAAGAGTAATAATAATGTGCAGGTAGCCGGCAAGGCCCTGGTGGCCATCGGAGCTATTTCCCTCGCCGGTAGTGTGACCTTGTTCACCTTCGGTGTGATCAACCAGCGCAAATCGGTAAAGACCTTCAACAGTCAGTGTCTGTCGCAGAATTACCCGTTGCGATTCGACATGATTGCAAGCCAAGACGGAATAGGATTGGCGATGAAATTCTAACAGAAAGGCAGGTTGTTCACCTGCCTTTCTTCTTATTCCTTTTTCTCCAAGTCGTATCGGAAACCTAAATAGATTTTCCACCCTGTGGTAGGTCCGCACACCATGGATGCATCGAAATCGATGCCGTACGGATCGTCTGCGCCTATTATCGGACTGTCTTGACGGAAATTAGTCATGTTCTCCGCTCCGAGATAGAGGCTGCAGGTCCGGAAATACTTGGTGATCTGCGCCATGAGTTGCGGATACCATGTGATGGGTTTCGGTGTACCGTATCCGCCCAGATAATCGCCCATGGCCGTAAACCCGTCCGGCAGACGCGAGATGCCGTTGAACTGCGCCGTGACATCAAACTGCCATTTCTTAAGCGGAGTCTGATAACTGGTGGTAATAAGTCCTTTGAAGCGGTTGGACAAAGCTTTCGGACGTAAGCGTGCAATACCGTCAGCACCGATGGTGGTCTGCTCCACGTCCGTCCAACGGAAAGCAGCCGTCCATGTCCAGCCTCGCAGCACCTCTATGGACGCCTCTATTTGTGCGCTGTGTGCAAACGATTTGGCACCCGGCAGATCGGTCTGGTTATAGATATGCACGGCATGTTTGTCATGATCCATATCCACCACCAGCGAATTGAGGAAATGGGTGTAGTAATACTCCGCCGACAGTTGTAGTTCCTTGCTTCCAAGCGGGATGTAGAATGTAGTACTGATACCGGTATTGACTGCCCGTTCCTGCTTGATATCCGACAGATAGAGCACCCTACTCGACGGCAGGATGAACGCATTGTCAGAGATCGCATTCGGCGAGCGATATCCCATTCCGACGCTCGCACGAATCGTCCACCATTCGAAAGGTGTGTAACGGATATTGGCACGCGGCGTAACAAAGAAACCGTACCGCGTCGAGTAGTCTGCACGCACTCCCGCTACCAGCGACAGTATCTCGTCGTACTTGAGACTGTATTCCGCAAACAGTCCGGGCGTGACCTCATATCTATCCAATTGGTAATTGATCATTGATAATTGGAGATTCTCTCCATACTTGTCAAAATTGACCGAAACTCCGGCAGACAGACGATGGTCGTTATCCACCTCGCCCGTTCCTTCCCAGTTGCGCTGCCATATACCGTTCAGATAGGCGTTCAGCTGATTGGCTTTCCACGTGCGCGCACCGTACAAATTATTAAGGTCATGGTAACTGACCGCCGTGATGAGGGCTACCGAGGAACCGCTCTCATCGTCATACACATAGCCGTTTTTCATGAATCCTTCCACGCGCCACGTATTTAAATTTATTAAATACGGATTGCTCATGGATGATGAATGATGGGTGATCTGTCCTCCGCGGCGACGATCATACAACCCGCGGACGAAGGCCTGAAAGGTATAGTTGTCATGCTTGTAGAACCACCGGTTGGCGAGGTTCGCATTCTGTACTTTGGGCATATCGGCAAACGAGTCATGATTCTCGTCCATCGCCATGAATCCGCCGGTATAATGCGCCAGCACACCGGTGTAAAGAGAAGGTGCAAGCTCCCATCCTCCCATGATATTGGCCTCCGCCATCAGTTCGCTGTTCATCATCAGATTGAGCGATAACGGATTTTGTGTTTGGGGTTTGAGAAGTTCCACGTTAATCTGTCCTGATGTGGCTTCGTAGCCGTTGATAACAGACGATGTACCTTTGCTGACCTGCACACTGCTCATCCACGGGCCTGGAATATATTCCAGGCCGAAGTTCTGCGCCAAGCCCCGCACGGCCGGAGTATTCTCCTGAATCAACTGCACGTAGGTACCGCTCAGACCTAACAACCGGATCTGCTTGGCACCGGTCGCTGCGTCCGAATACGCCACATCGACAGAAGCGCTGGTCTCAAACGCCTCGCTGAGGTTACAACAGGCGGCACGACATAACTCCTCCGTGTTCACGCGCTCGGTATCGAAAGCGTCTGTCCGACTCTTCACTTTGCCTTTCTTGCGCTGAACAATCGTCACCTCCTCTATCTGGAAATCACTCGCTTCTTGCGCCGCCATACAGGCGGACAGGAAACAGACCAATATGACTGCTAATTTCTTCATTGTCTTTCAAAATCGGGTGCAAAGGTACTGCTTTTTTGTGACATACACAATACCTAAAATTAGGTAATGTATGTTTTTTTTATAAAAAAGTGACTTTTTTTCTTGCATATATCAGAAAAAAGCTGTAATTTTGTCGCCGAAAAATGGAAACCACACCAAAGTGGATAATAATTTTATTATTAACAAACAATTATCTATTATGAAAAAGACCTCCTTGCTCCTTGTAGCACTGCTGGCTGTCAGTACAGCCTTTGCGCAGATTTCGACGGGTGAACCTCACTCGTCTGTCATTCCTCGTACCGGTAACCGTCCGCAGGCCGGTGATTTCGGTATGTATCTCGGTGCTTCCGTGACTCAGGTGATCGACCTGGTTAAACTGAACAAGAATCCGTCGTTCGGCAACAGAGCGTTCTGGGCGCTGCCGGCTATCAACCTGAAGTATTATTTCACGGACAATTTCGAAGGCCGTATCGGCTTCCAGTTCTCCTGCTTGAACGAGAATACGAAAATTAAAGACAACAACGATGACGGTACGTGGGACAAGACGGTTCGCGACGTGAACTACACACGTTTCCTCCCCGGTGTGGCTTATCACTTCAACACGAACAACATCCTTGATGTTTATCTGGGTGCACAAGTGCCTATCGGTTTCAACATCGACCAGAGGAAAGTCAGTGCGTACACCGGTACGATCAATATGAGTACGACTGAGAAAAACAACCAGTTCGTGTTAGGTGCCGGTATCTTCCTGGGCTTGCAGGTATTCATTGCCGACCTTCCGTTTGCGATTGGTTTGGAGACCGGCTATTCGGGTCTCGCTCATTTCAGCGGTGGTCACCGTCGTATCTCGGTGGTTGACGGTGAGAAGCAGATTGACTTGCTGAATGATGGCGGCGGTGTACTCCGTTCGGATATCAAGTCGGCTTCGTACATTGACGCTAAATGGGGCGCTGACGCCACCATCACGTTCACTTATTACTTCCGTAACTAATAACGCCTAAAAAGAATCATTATGAGACAACGCATATTTATACCTGTTATCCTGCTCTTCATGGCAGTAATAGGCACGTCATGCGTCAGCCAAAAGAAGATCGATAAGAACTTCGCTGGTTTCCGTCCGAATGTCACCCGTTTGGAGCTGACCATGGACGACTATCAGTATTTAGGCGACGTGACCATAGAAGTAGAATACAAGACCTATCTCGGCATTCCGAAGATCTATACGGTGAACGGTCAGGCATATGATCCCCGTTTCTATCGCCAGACGGACATCGCTTTCGGTCGCTTTATCAAGTTAGGCCCGTTGAGCAAAGCGCTGTACAAAGTGACGGATACCTACCCCGATGCAGACTATCTGGTACCGGCTTCTTTTACCGACAATGTAGAACATATGTTGGGCGGCCGTATCCATCATCGCACGTTGACCGTGAAGGTATATGCCATCAACAAGGCTTCGTCCACCGCGGCCGCTGCTGAGCAGCAGGCACAAGTGGATGCTTTGAATGCAAAGAATGCTGAGTTACAGCAACAAGTGAACGCTCTCCAACAGGAACTGAACAGCACCAAAGAGGCGCTGGAGAAAGCCGAGTTGGATGCGCGCATCAATGCTCAGAAAAACAACAAGCGTAGATAAAAGATGAAGAAAATCTTTTGGATACTGACATCCGTATTGCTTCTCGCCTCGTGCGAGAAGCAGTCGGAGTTGGTCATCAGTATGAATGCCGACGTCAACTGGCAAACCGAATATATTCCATCCGGAACGAATGTTCATTTCATCATCAGTTCGGAATCGCAGACCACTCCGGTGCAGCGTATTCTGTTAACGTCCAGCGATGCGGAGTTTCGTGACCGCACCTTATTGGACACTGTGCTCGCTATTCCGGCCAAGAAAGCCAATGTGAGCTTTTATTCCCAATTACCTTACTATAAAGACAGTACCGTTGTGACATTCTTCGCCCGTTCCTATGATCAGGCAGGCAACACAATGGTCTTCCCTATTATCATGCATGTTCTGCCGGGTGCCAAAAAACTGCGTGAGATTGATGCCGTAACGATGTACAGCGCAGCGTCCTCCGGCAAGTCCGCTTTCTCATTGGAATCCATGCAACCCGTCTATATACCCGCCGACTCCACCAAAGTGGGTTGGTTTGACCTCTTAACCGAAGAGAGCAAGGCCGATAAGAGCCTGGCTCGTATCTGGACGTCCAAGTCCGGTATTCGTTTCTCCCGTTCGGAGGGATATAATTACTCCGAAGCAACGGCATTAAGTCTCCAAAACGCATGGCCGAATCAGGTCAAGAGCGAGACGATCAAGGACCTCAAAGCGGACGATGTGATCCTGTTCGGAAAGCCGAACCAGGTGATCGGCGTGATGAAGATCCTCGCGGTCTTTGACGAAGCGGACGTAGAGCAAGACCGATATATATTCTCCTTGAAAGTGATTGAATAACCCAATAATCAAAAAAAGATATGAAAAAGATTTTCTTTATGGCTGTCACTATGCTGGCAGCAGTAACGTTGGGACTTGGTTCCTGCGGTGACAAGAACAAAGCCGAAAGTAAGCAAGAGCAAAACGGCAGTGCCGGAAACAAGATCGAGAACGAGTTGTTGACGCCGGATGAGAGCAAAGAGAAACTCATGGCCGTTGCGAAGATGTTTGTCGGTAAGTTCAATACTCAAGACCAAAAGGCGGTCGCCCAGTTGGCAGATAACCTGTATGGCAAGTATGAGAGTTACGATCTGGGTGAGTTTGAGAATCATTACAAGGACCGTTACGACGTTCTTTTTGGCATGCCGCGCTATGTCACGAATGTGTTGTCCGGCAGAGCCACGCCGCTGGATCGCTCCTATGTATTCAGTTTCTCCGGCGAGAGTGCCATCTTCGAGGCCAACGACAAGACACACGCCTGGGAGTATAAAGGCAAAGCTTCTGACAACAGTCTTATCCTGCGCTGTACGGACAACTCCGGCAAACAGGTGGAAGCCAAAGTATGGGGAGAAGGCGCAGAGCATGAACTGGAGTACAGTTGGGTAGAAAGAGGCGAAACACATACCGCAAAAGGCAAACTGCCCGCCAAGATCGTCTTCACTTTGCGCCAGGGAAATACGGAGCATATGCGCGTAGTGTTCACGCAGGAATTGGTCAAGAACAACCATGCTTTCCTGGGTACCTCCGTTAAGATCGCCAACCTGAGTTGGACGGCGGATATGAAAGTGTATTCCACCAAGGCAAACGGAGCGTTTAAGTTCGTCTGCGGCTCGGAGACGCTGCTCAGCGCGGCGGTTAACCTACCCTCTTTCCGTCTGATTGACAAACAGGATTCGCAGTCTTACGAAGACTGGGTTGAGGAATACGGAGACCGCTATGAGGAGATTCTCAAATCGATTGGTTCCGCGGATGCTGCCGTGGATATCTTGGGATGGGTACAACTCAAAGCCAACATCGATAACTTCAGTTATCTGTACCGTGACGGAGAGAAGAACGGTCTTGGATCACGTGACAGCGAGTCGCAGCAAAAGATGGTGGAGTCCATCAATTCTCATGTCAAAACCGGACTCTATTACGGTAGTGATATCAAGCAGGCTCAAGTGATTGCCCAGTTGGGTCGTGAGCGCCATTACGATTACGACTACTACACCGGTCAGCAACAGGAGTACTACCGTTATTTCCCCGAAGGTGTGCTCTATTTCCCGGAGGACAAGACCACCTATGGTTTTGACCAGTACTTCGACCGCAAGCCGTTCACGGATTTGCAATATACGGTAGAGGACTTGGCGAACAAGTATATCCAACTCTCCAAATATCTCTATGAAGAGGTGGGAACGGTAGAGCTCTGATAGATGCGGAATCGCCTAACAGGCATATTATTTCTTTGCAGCAGTCTGTCCGTTTTCGGGCAGACTGTTTCGGATAGTAGTCTGACGATCGTCAAACATCTGGAGGATATCGAAGTGGTGCAGCAACGTACTGCCTCGTTCGTTGAGCAACGCCCCGAACGGCTCGTAGTGGACATGTCCAACCTGCAGTTCATGCCCAAGTTCCTCGGTACGTCCGACCCTATCCGTTATATGCAGAGTCTGCCGGGCATCCAGACCAATAACGAGTCATCCACCGGTATTCATATTCAGGGCTGCGACGATTATCAGACGCTCATCACCATCAATGGAGCGCCGGTTTTGTACCCCAACCACTTGCTCGGACTCTACTCTACGTTTATCAATTCCCATTTCAGCACCATGGGCATCGAGCAGGCGGAGCACACCGGTCTGATGGAAAACCGTATCGGCGGATGGGTGGATTTCAGTACGCATACCTCCATTCCTAAGCGGTTTGGTTTTAATGCGAACATCGGTCTTATTAATTCGGATATCACATTCGCCATCCCGATAGGCGGCAAACATGCACTGTGGGTGTCTGCCCGTTCTTCGTATATCAACGCGTTGTACAGCAAGTTCCTCAAGTCCGACGGATTCAATGTGCGGTATCATTTCATGGACTTCAACCTCACCTATTCGGGCCAACTGACGGACAAAGACCAAATGGTGGTGACCGGTTTCTACAGCCGTGACAAGATGCGACTCTTCTCCGATTCAGAGAAGACGCAGATCGGGTTCCCTTGGCAAAATATCGTCGGCTCTGCGTATTGGGAGCATGCCTTGGAAAGTGGCGCTTGGCGCACCACCGCCTATTTCAGTTCGTTTGACAACCAACTGGAGGCGGCGGTTGACTCCGTGCATGTACAGACGGACGAGCAGTTTGCCGTCACAGGCATCAAGAATCGCCTGACATGGTCTTTCAACGAAGCGCTGCATCTCTCTGCGGGAGTGGATTACGCCCATTATCTGAGTCGCCCGTTGGCCTTCGGGATCCACGGATTGGCGATGTTCGAGACGCAGACTACGGTGCCGGAGATGGAGCATGCGGACGAAGTGAGTCTGAGTGCCGACCTGCGCCATGTTGTGTGCCGATGGTTCGCGTATAACGCCGGCGTGCATGCGAGCCTGTATTTCTACAAGAAAGAACGGCCACAATGGGCGCTGGACCCGAGAGTATCACTGCATTTCATGCCGGCGAAAGACCATGCCATTTCGCTCCATTACGGCATGTACCACCAGTATTTCCACAAGGCGGGATTGACAGGAGGAGGACTGCCCACGGATTTCTTCTTCCTGGCCAACCAACGGTTCTCGCCGGAAGTCGCGCATGCCTGCAATCTCAAATATGTGGGGACGTTTTATAAAAAGCAGTTCAGTATCTCGGCGGAGGTCTATTTCAAGCAGATCTACCATATCGTCGAATCGACGGGAAACGTGCTGCAGGTACTCAACAAGCGGTTTACCTATGATGACTATATCGTGACGGGCAACGGGCGCAACTACGGCGCCAGTATCATGTTCCAGCGTAATACGGGCATCGTGACGGGCTATATCAGTTATACGCTCGGCTGGGCGCGACGCAGCCTGCCCGGATTGGAAGGCTTTACGGACTACCGGTATGCCGCTTCCAGTGAGCGCAGACATGACCTCAAGGCGGTTATCAACGCGCATTTCGCCAAGCGATGGAATATCAGCGCGATGTTCGTCCTTGCTACAGGCCTACCCTACACCAAGGCGGAAGAAGCCTATATGATGAACGGCAAGATGGTATGCCATTACTCGACGTATAACGGCGCCCATATGCCGCTTTATCACCGGCTGGACCTCAGCTGTTCATGCGATATCATCAAGACCAAAGAGCACGAACTCGGAATCAACCTCTCGCTCTACAACACCTATGCGCATAAGAACGCCCAGTTCGTGGTCTATCGCGAGAATTTCAAGCCGATCCTCGGATCCGGCATGTCCACTATTATACCCTCAATCAGTATCTACGGCAAATTCTGATGAAACGTATCGTTTACATATTCCTTTCCGCGCTGTTCCTGATGGCATGTACGCAGGAAGAACCACAAGAGGCGTCGCTCATCCTCGAAGGATGGATAGACGCTAACGACATACCGGTGGTGCTCATTCATCGCTCGTATGTGATGGATAACTACTCTTCCGATCAGGACTCTGTCAAGACGATAGAGGACGTGATGGAAGACCTGCTTATTCCTTTCGGCAAAGTGACGGTGTCTGACGGAACGAACGAGGTGGTGCTGACAGGTCGAATCGACACGGCGTACCTGCCGCCATACACCTACAGTTCGCTTTATATGACCGGACAGGTCGGCAAGACCTATACCGTTACGGCGCAATACAAGAACCTGTATGCCTCGGCTACCACCACTATTCCGCCGGTCGCCAAACTGGACTCGCTGAGGGTACGCAGAACGGATACGGATGTCGATGTACACGCGTTCATGACCGTTAATCCCAAGGAAGAAGCCTATTATGCGTTGTTCCTGAGAGAGTTCAAGAAAGAGCAGTTCCAGCTCTGTCCGTTCGGTGTGTTTGAAAGCAAAGATGCCGTCAACGGACAGTTCGATATCAAGGTCTATAACCCCAATTCGAAAAACAAAGAGATGATCAGCGTGTCCTTCAATATCGATCCGGAGAACCCGAGTCCTACGGACTACCAACTGAAAATTGCCCGTATAGACTATCGTTCCTACTTGTTCTGGAAAGCCTATAACGAGCAAATCATCACGCGTGGCACACTCTTCGTGCCGGTTTATACGAATATCCC
>JAFVHA010000087.1 GCA_017478035.1 Paludibacteraceae bacterium
AGCGGGCATTTATTGCCAAGCCTAACGGCTTTCCCTGTTTTACACCGATACATATCGTCTTATGCAAGCATAGCCGCTATCTCTCTGTGCAAAACAGATAAAATTTCATTTTATTTGGCAAAAAATGCCCGAACGCTTGCACATGTGCAATTTTTGTAGTAATTTCGGACTCCGCCTTGGCTTCGCCAATTCCCCCGAATTTACGTTCGCGTCCTGCCGGACGTATGCAAGTTTCCGGGAGATTCTTTCGCCGGCGCTGAGCGCCTTGTTTATAGTACGCCTATCGGTCGTTTTATGCAAGCATAAACGCCCCATACTCGCCCTATAAACATAGAATTTTATTCTATTCGGCGAAAAAATCTCTCGAAAATTTGCATATGTGCTGAATTTGTAGTAATTTTGCAGCCGAAATTGGTAAATAGGCGAAAGTCAATAATTTTAATCTAAATAATTAACCTTTATGCAAAAATCTCCATTACAAATCGCCCGTCAGGCTTATCAACCGAAAATGCCGGTAGCATTGCAAGGCGGCGTACGCCTCGTAGAAGGCCAGAAAACACAATCCGTAGCAGACCAGGAAGAGATTAAAAAACTCTTCCCGAACACTTATGGCCTGCCTGTTATTACTATGGAACCGACGCAGGACAAGAACACTTGCGCCGAGCCGTTTAACGTAGGTGTTATCCTTTCCGGAGGTCAGGCTCCCGGTGGTCACAACGTGATCTCCGGCCTTTATGACGGTCTCAAAGCCCTCAATCCGAATAACAAACTCTATGGCTTCCTCGGCGGTCCTTCCGGACTGATTGACGGAAAGTATCAGGAACTGACGGGCGACATCATTGATGAGTACCGTAATACCGGCGGTTTCGATATCATCGGTTCCGGACGTACCAAACTGGAAGAGACATGGCAGTTCGACAATGGTATCGAGATATGCAAACAGCTCGGTATCAAGGCTGTCGTTATTATTGGTGGTGATGATAGTAATACCAACGCCTGTGTGCTCGCCGAGTACTACCTCCAGAAGCAATGCGGTATCCAGGTCATCGGCTGTCCGAAGACTATCGACGGCGACCTCAAGAACGAGATGATCGAGACCTCTTTCGGTTTCGACACCGCTTGTAAGACCTATGCCGAGCTTATCGGTAACATCCAGCGTGATGCCAACTCCGCCAAGAAATACTGGCATTTCATTCGTCTCATGGGCCGCTCCGCTTCCCATATTGCCCTCGAGTGCGCACTCCAGAGCCAACCGAACATCTGCCTTATCTCCGAGGAGGTGGAGGCCAAGAAGATGACCCTCAATGACATCGTGGAAGATATCGTAAAGGTCATTGTAGCCCGTGCGAACGCAGGCCTTAACTTCGGTACCATCCTTATCCCGGAAGGCCTCATCGAGTTCATCCCCGCCATGCGCATCCTCATTCAGGAACTCAACGACATGCTTGCTGCCAACGAGGAGTTCGTTTCCCTCGACGGCGACGATGCCAAACGTGAGTACGTGAAGTCCAAACTGACCCCGGCTTCCTGCGAGCTCTTCCGCTCGCTGCCGAAAGGTATCGCCAAGCAGCTCACGCTCGACCGCGACCCGCACGGAAACGTGATGGTTTCGCAGATAGAGACCGAGAAACTGCTCATCGAGATGGTTCAGAAACGTCTGGCGGTTCTCAAAGCCAACGGCGAGTACAAAGGTAAGTTCGCAGCCCTCAACCATTTCTTCGGATATGAAGGACGTTGCGCAATGCCGTCTAATTTCGATGCCGATTACTGCTATTCCATCGGTGTGAACGCTACCCACCTCATCGCAGCCGGCAAGACGGGTTACATGTCGCTCGTGCGTAACCTCACCAAGCCTGCAGCCGAGTGGCTCGCCGGTGGTGTGCCTATCACGATGATGATGAATATGGAGAAACGTAACGGTAAGATGAAACCCGTTATCCAGAAAGCGCTCGTTGAACTGAATGGCGCGCCGTTCAAATATCTCCAGGCGCATCGCGCGCAGTGGGCAAGCCCTGATACGAACTATATTTATCCGGGTCCGATCCAATACTACGGTCCGGCTGAAGTATGCGATCAACCGACACGCACGCTGTTGCTCGAAAGAGGCAAGTAAAAGTACAAAGTGACAATGTACAAAGTACAAAGGATACTTATCTCTCTTCTCTTTGTGATGCTAAGCATCTCGCTATCCGCAGGGAATTTCTCTGCGGATAGCCTGCTGCTGGACGCCTATAAGAAAGAGGACATGTCCGTCTGGAAAGAGTATGTAGACTCTCTTTCACTCCTTCACTCTTTCACTCCTTCACTCCTTACCTACGAATACGGTTTCTGCGGCTACATGGTGGATCGCGACAAGCCGCACGCGCTTCCCTATGTCACGCGTTTCAAGGAGCATGTGGAGGCTCAAAAGAAGACATTGCCTGCCGGGCACTACGAGATGTATCGCTCGGCTGTACTGGTCTTCGAACTCCGTCTGCACGAATCCATTCACCCTGTCAAGTCCATGAGTCTTGCCAAAGAGGCCGTCAAACTTGCCCCTAAAGACCCGATCGTTTTGACGTACTACGGTACCTGTCTTTTCTATGCCCCCAAACCTTTCGGAAGCAAAGAGGAAGCTTTGACATGGTTTGAGAAAGCAGACAAATATTTCCGTGCTCCGCAGTGGAAATTCTGTTGGCTCAAAGAGGCCAATTCCATGTATATCAAGCAATGCAAAGACAAACTGCAGAAGGATAAGAAGTAATCCGATACGTACAACCATAGTTTATCAACAAAAATATGTTTTGGAAAACTTTTTCTGTTGATAAATTTTACAAAGCGCTAATTATTAACTGATTAGCGTTTTGTTTTGGAAAACTTTGTAAAATTTTTTTGAAAAATAATTGTCAAAATATTTGCACAATTAAAAAATTTGTAGTACCTTTGCACTCGATTTCGGCTCTTATAACGAACGATCTTTATTATTACTATATTTATGGAAACATACATTATTAAACGAGACGGTAAAAAAGAACTTTTTACCATTGACAAAATCAAAAACGCCATTTCCAAGGCATTCTTGGCGGTAGGGGCGTTTGCCACCGAGGAGACGCTCGGTAGTATCTTATCTCATTTGCGGGTACACAACGACGTGACCGTAGAGGAAATCCAGAACCAGGTGGAGGTTGCGCTTATGGCGGAAGGCTATTTCCAGGTTGCCAAAGCCTTTATCCTCTATCGTCAGGGACACACCGAGGATCGCGAGACCCAGCGTCGTCTGGACTTCATGATGAATTATGTGCAGGCTTCCAATGCTGCCGAAGGTTCAAAATTCGATGCGAACGCCAATGTGGAGCATAAGAATATCGCCACCCTCATCGGCGAACTCCCGAAGCAGGGCTTCATTCGTCTCAACCGTCGTCTGCTCACCGAGCGCATCAAATCGATGTACGGCAAGGAGCTCAGCGACCGCTATATGAACTTGCTCAACCAGCATTTCATCTACAAGAATGACGAGACCAACCTCGCCAACTACTGTGCTTCCATCACGATGTACCCCTGGCTCATCGGCGGTACGAAGTCCATCGGCGGCAATGCAACTCCTCCGAAGAACCTCAAGTCTTTCTGCGGCGGGTTCATCAACATGGTCTTCATGGTCAGCTCCATGCTCTCAGGCGCGTGCGCTACGCCCGAGTTCCTTATGTATATGAACTATTTCATAGAGCAGGAATACGGAGAGGATTACTACAAACGCGCTGACGAGATCGTGGATCTGAGTCTGAAACGTCGTACGATCGACCGTATCATCTGCGATTGCTTCCAGCAGGTAGTGTACAGCCTCAACCAGCCTTCGGGTGCGCGTAATTTCCAGTCCGTTTTCTGGAATATCAGTTACTACGACCGCTATTATTTCCAGAGCCTGTTTGAGAACTTCCGCTTCCCGAACGGCGAGGCACCTCACTGGGACAGCCTCAACTGGTTGCAGAAACGCTTCATGAACTGGTTCAACGAAGAGCGTACCCGCACCGTCCTCACCTTCCCGGTAGAGACGATGGCATTGCTCGCAGAGAACGGCGACATCAAGGATAAGGAATACGGCGACTTCACGGCAGAGATGTATGCGAAGGGACACTCGTTCTTCACCTACGTTTCCGACAACGCCGACAGCCTCTCTTCCTGCTGCCGTCTGCGTAACGAGATAACGGACAACGGCTTCAGCTACACGCTGGGTGCAGGTGGTGTATCCACCGGTTCGAAATCGGTACTCACCATCAACCTCAACCGCGCTATCCAGTATGCCGTACGCAATAACATCCCGTATCAGGCATACATCGAGGACGTTGTGGACCTGATGCACAAAGTGCAACTCGCGTACAACGAGAACCTCAAGAACCTCCAGGAAAAAGGCATGCTGCCGCTCTTCGATGCCGGTTATATCAATATCGGTCGTCAGTACCTGACTATCGGTGTGAACGGTCTGGTAGAGGCTGCCGAGTTCCTGGGACTCGAGATCAAGGACACTCCGGAGTATGCGCATTTCGTACAGGAAGTGCTCGGTATCATCGAGAAGAAGAACAAAGAGTACCGCACGAAGAATGTCATGTTCAACTGCGAGATGATTCCGGCAGAGAACGTAGGTGTGAAGCATGCCAAGTGGGATAAGGAGGACGGCTACGTTGTTCCGCGTGACTGCTACAACAGCTATTTCTACAAAGTGGAGGATACCTCGCTCAACGTGCTGGACCGCTTCCGTCTCCACGGACGCCAGTATATCGAGCACCTCACCGGTGGTTCGGCGCTCCACTGCAACCTTGAGGAGCACCTTAGCCAGAAGCAATACCGTCAACTGCTGCGCGTAGCGGCTATCGAAGGATGTAACTATTTCACCTTCAATATCCCCAACACCGTCTGCAACGACTGCGGTCATATCGACAAACGCTATCTGAAAGAGTGCCCGCACTGCCATTCGAAGAATGTGGACTATCTGACCCGCGTGATCGGATACATGAAACGCGTCTCGAATTTCTCCGAGGCTCGTCAGAAAGAAGCGGCTCGCCGTTACTACGCAGAGCCCGCAAAAGCACCGGCTTGCTAATGAAGGTCGCTTCCTTCGACATAGTATTTCAAGAGATTCCGGGCGAGGTAACACTCGCCCTGAATATCTCTAATTGTCCTTGTCACTGTCCCGGTTGTCATAGTCCGCACCTGGCGGAAGACATAGGCGAACCGCTCAATGAAGAACTTCTCTCCGGTCTCTTGACCCGTTACGGCGCCATGATCACTTGTGTCGCTTTCATGGGCGGCGATGCCGCGCCAGAAGAAGTAGCCCGTTGGGCGGAATGGATAAAAAATCACAAATCACAAATCATAAATCATCAATCTGTGCTCCGCACAGCGTGGTACAGCGGCCGTCAACAACTCCCGGAAAGTCTGTCAGTGAAACGGTCTGTCAGCGAAGCGGTCTGTCAGTGTAACGGTCTGTCAGGCGCAGCCGGTCTTCCCTTCGATTACATCAAACTCGGCCCGTATATCGAGTCGCTCGGAGGACTCAAATCGCCTACTACCAACCAACGACTCTATAAAAGGGTAGGAGAGAGTTGGGAAGATATCACTTCCTCCTTCTGGAAAAAGAACCTGGCAGATTAGTGCCAGGTTCCTTTTTTTTGTGCCCTTATGCGTCAGGGATTTATTCGACGATCACTTTGTGCGTCTCCACTTTGTCGCCTTGCTTCAAGCGCAGGATGTATATTCCGTTCACGCTCGGCAGCGTCACTATGTTCTTGCCTTGCTCGAAAGTACCGTGACTGACGCTTGCTCCCATCGACGAGTAGATTGCATACTCACCGCTCTGCGGCGCTTCGATGGTTACGCGTGCGGCAAAGCGCGCCGTCTTCGTCGGATAAACGAGTATAGGCTCGTCGTATGCCGAGTTGTCATTGATGGAAATGACTAACGGACAGGTCGGGATAGAGTAGTTCTCTCCCTTACGTGTTGCTACCATCACCACTTCATCGCCGTCTTTGAGGTGGCTATTCTGCATGTAACCCAAGCCGTTATTCGGCTGCAGCGTGCCGTTGACGTACCAGCTGACTTGTGAGAACTCATAGCCGCCGTTATAGGTCTTCTTGAGCGGAGCGACTACGTCATTCCAGTTCTGCTCAATAATCCAACTCGGGTACTTGACGAGTACCACCAGACTATCCGACTGACTCTTGCCGCAGACACCGTTATCGAGCACGAGACGCATCGAGTACTTGTTCGGCTTCACGTACGTCGTATGATCCATATAGATGACATCCGTCTTAACAGGAACAGACGCGCGGGCAACGCGGTCTTCGCCAAGGAACGGTTTATTGATGATATCCACGAAGCCTTCGTCTTTCGCCAACTGGTCGAAGTAGATACTGTACGTCGTCGGTTTGGCACCGGTGTACGTAAAGGCGATATCGAAGAAATCATCATCCGCACAGATGTCATTGATTGCGGCATGCGTGATGAAGGTCGGGTGCATGATGGTGAGTTGCAGCGTGTAGATAGCCGAATAGAACGTCTCCGGACGATATACCGTATCGGTATAGTATCCGCTCATGTTATATTCTTTGCCACGCCACATGATGCTTTGACCTTCGCATATCGTATCAATCGTCGCGAAGCGTTGCGTAGGAATAACTTTCAGACGAAGCGTGTACGTACTGTCGCAATCCAGAATCGTCGGCCATGTGCGGTCGTAGTTACCTTCCTTCGAATAGGTCTTACCCATCCATGTATAGGTCTCAAAGTCGCGAATAGTCGCGTCTTGGTAGTATTGGTAACTCGGATTAACGGTCAGATCCAGGTGCAGCAAGCTGTCGCAACCCTCTTGTGTCTTCAACGCAAAGTCATAATGACCGGCGCGGGTAACGGCCTTTCCGCCAATGAAGATCGTATCGCCGTCGCATATCGTGCGCACTTCGGTAGGCATATCGTATGCCGGCGCATCATATACTTCTACTCGGAAGATACTATCCATCTCACCCGTCACGCGACTTCGTCGCAGGAAGGTGTATAGACCGGCTTCCGTAATCACTTCTCCGTCAATCTTAATTTCCGAACCCGGACAGAGCGGCATAGGCGTCCACTCCGAATAACGGGACGAGACGATGAGTACGATCCGGTGGATAGAGTCGCAGCCCAAGTGGTTCAGCATCGTATCCGCATAAACGCCTGATGTCTCATAGATACGACCGTCGTGGATATACGGCACTTGCTTGTCGGTGATCACGATACGTTCCTCGGTAATGGAGATCGGATTAACCGTCAGGAGCAGGGTGACGATACTGTCTTTGTATTGCGAGGTATATACATACTTACCCGTGTGCGTCAGCTTGCGGCCAAAGAAGTCAAAGTACTCGCCCTGACAGATCTCTTTCGTCCAGGTGAACTCACGCGTACGCTTCTTGTTGACTACTACATGGAAGATAGAGTCACAACCGTGGATGGTGCGAAGTGTGTCATAGTAAATCGCCGGTTGAGAGATGTCGCGGCCGTGGATCTTCAGCACTTCGCCCTCACCTATCTCGTACTGCTCACGAATCAGGTAAGACGGGTGAACGTAGATCACTAACTGGTGTACGCTGTCAAAACCGTATTCTGTCAGCACGCTGTCGCTATATACACCTGATTCGGTGATGCTGGCGATGAGGCGTCCGTCCTCCGCTACCCATTTGTACGGATAGTTGATGGAATCGGATTGACACAAGTCCATCGTATCGGATTTGAAGAACGACGGGTGAACGGTCAGAATGAGATGCTCGATAGAGTCACATCCTGCGGCGGTCTTTCCTGTCCATTCATAGGTTCCGGAATTGGTCAGCACGCGGTCGTGGAAGATATACGGCTGCTTGTCGGAGATATGCTTCTCGAAGGTATGGTCGTAAACAGGATGTACGCTTACGACATACTTGATGATCGAGTCACATCCTACGAGCGAAGGTATCGTGTCGTAGAACTCGCTGTTCTTCGTATATTCCTTGCCGTTGAACAGGAAGTGGTCGCCGTCGCATATCGCTACGTTGCGCTCGCAATAAAAGGTCTCGTTGACAACCAGATGCAGGGTCATCGTGACGCGTGACGTGTCGTTCCACGTGATAGGCAACGTGAAGTCACCCGCTCCGCTGTATTCATATCCGTGCCATAGGTACGGCAGATCGTTGCGGCATACATAAGCCGTTGTATCCATATTGAAGCTCTGCAGAACCGTCAGCACTAAGATATGACTGTCTTCACATCCCAAGGCATTGGTCTCTTTGTGCTCGTATTGACCGCTCTCTTTGTACCATTCTCCGTAGAACTCAACCGAGTCGCCTGCGAAAATAGTCTTGTAGTCGGTCTGTATCTTACGCGGCTCTACTTGCAGTATCAGGCTG
This sequence comes from Paludibacteraceae bacterium, assembly GCA_017478035.1. Lineage (GTDB taxonomy): Bacteria > Bacteroidota > Bacteroidia > Bacteroidales > Paludibacteraceae > Colicola. The sequence continues at coordinate 8,385 of JAFVHA010000087.1, forward strand.
ACAATACTGTCGCAACCGTTGGCTGCTGTCAGCGTGTCATAATACGTACCCGGTTGGGTCAGTATGCGGGAACCGAACAGGTATTCCGAGCCTTCGCATATACTCTTCAGGATCGGCTCTTCCAACCGTGCGGTAGGCAGTACGATCACCTTGATGCCGATAACGGACGAACGTCCCTCGCTATCCGTCAAGGTGTCGCGGTAAAGACCCGATTCGAGAATCTGCTTGCCGCGCCATAAGAACGGCAACTCGTTCGAGCAGATAGAGACGGAGTCGTCATACAGACGGCTTACTGTCAATCGTAACTCGATCACACTGTCGCAACCGAAGTTCGAGGTGTAGCGAACCGGATAGATACCGGCCTCGGAGTAGGTCTGGTTCTGGAAATGAACCGTATCGCCTTCGTAAATAGTACGCTCGACAATATTGTAATATTTCGGCAGCACATTCAGATGCAGGATAACCACACTGTCGCAACCGATACTGTTGCGCAGCGTATCGCGGTATTCACCGGCTTGCGTCAGGTAGCGGCCGTTGAAATCATACTTCTCGTCGGCGCAGACGGTGCGGAAGAGGGTAGTCTCTGTCGGCTCGTTAACAATCAGCTGCAGGCCGTAGAACAGTTGTGTGCCGTCTGCATCGTACGTCGTATCGTTGCGGTAGAGACCGGCGGCGTACAACGGCGTCACTTGTCCGTTCCATTTGTTCACCCACAGGTACGGCAGGTCGTTCTTACATACCGTAACCGTGGTGTCTATCAGCGGGTGTACCACCACTTGGAGTACCGACGTGCTGTCGCACCCTTCCGGCGTCTTGCCGTAATGGGTATAGGTACCGGCCGTGGAGTAGGTCTGTCCGTAGAACTCAACCGAGTTGCCTTCGATAATATGCTCCGTGCGGTTGTTGAAGTACGGTTTGTTGACGGTCAGGATGAGGGTGCGGATACTGTCGCAACCGTTCGGCGCTGTTACGGTATCGCAATAGACACCGGTCTGCGTGAGTGTCTCTCCGTGGAACCGGTAACTGCTTCCTTCACACATCGCATAGCGGATGGTATCGAATGTAGGCTCGTTGACAATCAGCTGCAAGCCGTAGAACAGCTGCGTGCCGTCCGCGTCGTACGTCGTATCGTTGCGGTATAGACCGGCGGCGTACAGCGGCGTCACCTGTCCGTTCCATTTGTTCACCCACAGGTACGGCAGGTCGTTCTTGCAGACGATTACCGTCGTGTCTATCAGCGGATGAACCACCAACTGGAGTATCGACGTGCTGTCGCAACCTTCCGGTGTCTTGCCGTAATGGGTATAGGTACCGGAGGTCGAGTAGGTCTGGCCGAAGAACTCAACCGAGTTGCCTTCGATAATATGCTCCGTACGGTTGTTGAAATACGGCTGGTTAACCGTCAGTTTCAGTGTGATGATACTGTCGCAACCGTGCATGGTTGTCAGCGTGTCGTAATACGTACCGCCTTCAGTTAACTGCAACTTGTTCGAACCGAAGATATGCATACTGCCTTCGCACATTGAGTGGGTGAGGGTAGTGTACTGAACCGGCCATACATTGATATGTACGGTATGGATACTGTCGTATCCGTCATGCGTCTGGCCGTAGAAGGTGTAATCCTTCGTTTCGGTAATGTTCGTGTAGCTGTGCCATGTGTACGGCGTCTCGCTGGAGCAGAGATCAATCGTATCGTCTTTGATCAGGTAGGTCCGGTGAACGCGCAGGCTGAGGCTGTCAATACTGTCGCAACCGAAGCCGGTGGTGAAACGATAGACATATTCGCCGGTACCGTTCAGCAGTTCCGAACCGAGCTCCACACCGCCCTGGATATGTTTCCATTCGTACGGCAGTTCCGTATCCGCGATGTCCACAATCTTATGTTTGTGGTATTTCGGATACACATTGAGACGCAACTCGATGATACTGTCGCAGCCGTATTGATGACTGGTCAGCGTATCATAATATACACCGCTCTTGGTCAGGAAGCGCGGCTGGTTCAGCTTGGTCAGACCAAAGCGTAGCGAGTCGCCCTCACAAATCGTATCGATGAACAGGGTATGATTGATCACCGGCAGCACAATGATATAGCGGATGAGTGTACTGTCATAGCCGTCATGTGTCTGCAGATGTTTGATCTGTTCTCCTGTCGTGTAGATATCTTTGATGCCTTCCCATTCGTACGGCGTCTCGTTGGAGCAGATGGTTACCGTATCACGGTAGATATAGGTCTGGTGAACGCGCAGGCTGAGGCTGTCTATACTGTCACAACCGTAGCCGGTGATGAAGCGATAGACATATTCGCCGGTAGCGTTCAGCAGTTCCGAACCGAGTGCCACACCGCCCTGGATATGTTTCCATTCGTACGGCAGTTCCGTATCCGCGATATCTACAATCTTATGTTTGAGATATTTCGGATACACATTGAGACGCAGCTCGATGATACTGTCGCAGCCGTATTGATGACTGGTCAGCGTGTCGTAGTATGTACCGCTCTTGGTCAGGAAACGCAACTGGTTCAGTTTGGTCAGACCAAAGCGCAGCGAGTCGCCCTCACAGATCGTATCAAGGAGAATCGTGTTCTTGATAACCGGCAGCACATCGATATGTACGTAGCGGATACTGTCATATCCCTCCGTAGTTAACGCATGGAAGATATAATCGCCTGTCTTGGTGATGTCGTTGCGGTCTTGCCATCTGTACGGCGTTTCGCTTTGACAGATAGTAATCGTATCTTCTTTGATGCGGTAGGTGTTATGTATATAGAGACTCAGACTGTCTATACTGTCGCAGCCGTGAACACTCGGCATCACAAAGCGATATTCGCCCGTGGCGCTCAGTATCTGTGTCGAGTCTTTCGGACTGCCGTTCTCGGTCCACTCGTGCAACCAGGAGAATGGAGCCATCGTATCCGGTATATGTACCGTGCGGTGGGCAACCGGAATGCGGTCACGCATAGCCAGATACAAGGTGATGATACTGTCGCAACCGTTAACGGCCAGCATCGTATCGCGATAGACACCCGCTTCCTTGAGATACTGAATCTTGGTGGTGTTGTCGTTCACTTTAAACCAGTGACGGTCGAATGCCAGCGAGTCGCCCGGACAGATGGTATCGAACAGCAGTGTGTCGCGGATGATGCGGTAGCTTACGCACAAGTCGTAAACGCTATCATGCGGGTTCGGCGTAGCTTTCGTACGCAGCGAGTCATAGTAATGACGCCATACCGTATCTTCTGCGCCTACGGTGAAGCGTTGTTCATAGCCGTCGGACCAGGCATGTGTCAGCGTCGTGTTCTTATGGGCACATATATCAATCGTGTCACGCCAGTGATAAACGGTATCGATAACCAGATGGAGCGTATAAGTCAACTGACAGGGGATAGAATCGGAGTTCTTCTCCCGTGCAGGACCGATAGAGTCATAAGCGCCCGGCTGGTAACGCCACATGCCGCCCCACCATATCGAATCGCCTACCACGATATGCGCCGTAGTATCTTTCTGCTCCGGATGAACGAACTTGACAGTCCAGCGGACTACACTGTCGCATAAATAGTCATCGCGGTGATAACTGATTCCGTGGTGTGCATCCGTCCAGTCGTAACCCATGGGTACGGTATCGAAATAAACCGTATCGCGTTTCACCCATTCGGTCTTTGGCCAGAACAACTGAACAGAGTCGCCCTCGCATAAGTAATACGTTGTGTCGAACGGTACGTCCTGACTCGGTCGTACGATGATATGATGGAAATAAGAACTGTCGCAGTTATAGACAATCGTATCTTTGGAGTAGTGAACACCGGTCCATTTGCCTTGCCATGTACCGCTGTATCGGCCGTTCTCGCGGTATTCGAACCATGGGTCTGTAAGGTTACCCAAGGTAACGGGATTGCGCTCGATCTCTTTCTGGCAGATGAAAGTGGAGTCGGTCTTCGTCAGACTCGGGATGATACGCAGCGTCAGGTAAACCGTGCTGTCACATCCGCATGCGGTCGTATCCGTGTGAGGATATCTGACGCACTCGCTCCAGATCGTATCCGGTAACTGCCTACCCAAGATATAGGGCAGCGAACTCTCGCAAATGGTATCGACCACCTCAATACTGTACGTGGTGTCCACCTTGATCTTGATGGTGTAGAGAGTGTCGCATGTCAGCAGGGTGTCGCGGAAGACGGTGTCGCTCAAATAGGTGATTCCGTTCCATGTTACGCCTTGCGGCAAGCAGCCACGCAGCACTTTGAGCGTATCTACCGGAATCTTCATCTTCAGGTCCAAGGTATGGAACTCCAGAAGGGCTCCTTCTTCGTCATAAACGGTATCCGTCCATAGGCCTTCGCTGTAGATCGTGTCGTTGCCTTGCGGATGAACCCATACGTACGGTGTATCCAAGATACACATGGTCGCCGTTTGACGCTGTTCGCCGATTACCCGTAACTGCTGTATGATTGAACAACCGGTTACCTCATCTGTACTGTCCGGTATCGCGTTATAGGTACCGGCACTTGTGATTGTGTCGCCTTTCCAGATGATGGTATCCTCCAAATGGAGAATCTGCGTCTCAATCAGTTTCTTTTGAGGATATTGGTAAATCTCATAGTAGATGATACTATCGCATTCATTGCCTGCATTCGGCTTGTAGAGTGTGTCGCGGTAAACGCTGTCGGACTTAATCCGGAGATACTCATGGTCGCCTACCTTGATGCGTTCTCCCTCGCAGAAATAGATCTGCTCTACGCGTGAAGGAGCCGGAACGATAGTCAGGCGCAGACGATAGATACTATCCGTATTGTTGACCGTGGTGTACCGGTATTCATATTGCTTCATCGTGCCTACCGGATGCTCCAGATCGTCGTTCACATGGTCGGCCGGACCGTTTAACCAATGATAGGGCAGCTGGGTCTCGCAAATAATGATACTGTCTTCGTATAGGTACGTCGGATACACGACGAGTACCAGTTCCTCTTTGTTCACGCATGATCCTTCTGCGGCTTCCGTATGGAAATAGGTGCCGGCAGTAGTCAGTACGGTGTCGCGCTTTTCACCGCTCAAACGGTACGTCCATGTGTAGGGTAACTGCGTGTCTGCAATCTTTGCCGTATCGCTCAGATACAAGGCGGTGTTGAAATGCAGATAGACATTCACCAGACTGTCGCAACCGTGTATCGTGGGCAGGTTACTGCGGATCACCGTGTCCTGATAGTAGTCCTGACCCTGATAACGGATAAAGGCATTCGCACCACAGGTGTACAGATGACGAACAATCGTATCTTTATAGCTGGGCCATACATTCAGGTTCAAGATGAAGATGGAGTCTTTCTCGCCGGTCTTGACGGTGTCCACATAACGACCTTCCGCCCAGATATCCTTGCCGCGCCAAACGAGCGTGTCGCCTTTACAGATTGACTTCTGCTCTACGTACATGTTCGTGTGCTCCGGTGCTACGATGCTCGTTACGTGCAACTCATAGGTACTGTCGCAGCCGTGTACGGTCTTATAGTGGTCGTAGAATACGCCGTCTCCCCAGATTGTCTGACCGTGCCAGAACAACGAGTCACCTTGTACCAACTCCCAGTTTTCAACAATCTTGTAAGCGCGGGCCAATTCCAGGTTTGTACGCATGATCTCGTAGCAACCTGTGGACAACGCGATCGTGTCATATACGACGGTTGATTCAGTATAGGTACGGCCGTTCCATTCGATCTCGCCGCAGAAATACTGGGTTTGCATGGATCGCTTAACCGGCGTTACGGTCAATATCAATTCATAGATACTGTCCTGACCGGTACGTGTCTTGTGCTCGTCCAGGTAGGAGTTCGTTCCCGGTACGCTGCTCAGACCGTTCAAGCCGTGCCAACTGAAATCATCCCCCTCGCAGATAGTCATCTTCTCCACGAAATGATAACTCGTCTCGTCTCTGGTCAATATGAGACGCCAGAGGTCGCTACAACCGGTAACGGCATTCGGACTCTCGTATTCATAGGTGCCCGGCTCATAGAACGTGGAATCGACGGAGACACCGTCGCGCATGAAAGTCCAGGTATAACCGTGCTCGCCGCCTAAGCTGGCATTGGTCTCATAGACTGCCAACGGGTGACGGGAGATATGAATATGCGCTACCGTGTCGCATCCCAAATAATCATCGTAATGGCCGGTCTGCGTGTATGTCTTTCCGTTGTAGATGACGTTCACATCGCCGCAGACAACAAAGTTGACGGTGGTGTCTTTCAGTTCGCGAACCGTCAGGTTCAAGCGGTACCAGTTATAACTGCCGTCCGCCTGTTTCTCTTCCCGCTGGTACTGTCCCGTCTGGCTGGCGCTTATGGTATGCCATACAAACGGAAGCTCACTCGGACAAACGATAGCCGTCGTATCCACTACGTCCACATGGCTCTCCGTGAGAATCAGCACTTCGGTCAGCGTGCATCCGCCGGCATTGGTGCTGTAGTGATAGTAAACACCCGGCTCATCGTACAGTTTGTGATCCCGTGCCCATTGGTAAGGTACGTCCGGATTATAAGGGGCCACATCCGTGATCGTGTCTGTCGCAATGACGTTGAGCGAAAGGATGACTGTACTGTCGCAGCCGTCCACATGGTAGGTGTAGCTATAGACGCCGGTCTCATAAAGCGTGCGGTCGCCGAAAGTATAACTGCCGCCTGCACATATTTGCGCACTGATGCGCGTCTCACGCTTCGGGAGAATGGTCAGATTCAATATATGCTCTGCAATCACATTGCCGGCTGCATCTTTGTCCACCTCTTTGTATTGGCCTGCTATTGTGCGTATTACGCCGCGCCAACTGAAGATCTCGCCCTCACAGATAGTGACGTTCTCTTCGTCACGAAGTATCTCCTGATCGGCGTAGATGGTATAAATACTGTCGCAGCCTGTGACGGTCGTGTAGTTCGCATAGTATGTACCTACACCCGTGATTTCGATTCCGCGGTAATATTGCGGGAAGGTGGCGAATGTCACGCGTTCGGAGATGGCATAGGTCGGGTTAACCGTCAATTGCAATACGTATAACGAATCCACCTCCTTGGTGCCGGCCTTGTACAGCGTGTCCACATACGTGCCTGCTTCGCGGTAGTTCTTGTTCCTCCACGGATAACTGTCGCCTTCGCAGATAGCTGCACGGTCGGTATTCATCGGGGTTTTCGGAGTGGCCTCTTTCATGCCGACGCCGATAGAGTAGATACTGTCACAACCGGCTGCATTGAGATGCTTCTCCTCGTAATAACCGCCTACCGTGATGGTCTGACCGCGCCAGATAAGGGTCTCGCCCGGTACGATAGTAGCCGTGTCATGGTAATGGAACGGGACACCCTTGACGAAGATAGTCGTGGTGATACTGTCACAAGAGTAGGTTACACTCGGTACGGTATCTTGAATAACGGTATCCTTGACGATGGTCAATCCGCCCCAGTGGATCTCACCGCAGAAGGGGTAGGTGCGCGTACGGCGTAATATCGGGTTAACCGTCAGGATCAGCTCATAGATACTGTCTTGTCCCGATTGTGTCTTGTGACGGTCGTAGTAATGGGTGGTCTGACCGATACCTTGCTTGTTCAACTCCGTACGTCCGCGCCAGTCGAAACGCTGGTCGGCGCAGATGGTCTCATATTCTTTGAAGTGATACGAAGTCTCATCCGGATAGTTGACAGTCACAGCTATGCGATAGATACTGTCGCAACCGTGAACGGTTTTGAAAACGCGCTCGTAGATGCCGCCCGTAGAAAGGGTGGTGTCGCACCATTTGAAACTCGTTCCCGGCTCAATGGTTCGGAATTCCTCTTTCAGGAACCTCGGATAGAGATTGACTATATACATACGGATACTGTCATCCGTAGGAGAAGCAACGGATAAGGTATCGTATAGAATAGTATCCTGATAAACGATTGTTTGCCGGGCATTCATCCGGATGGTATCCCCCGGACAAATGGTGTAGCGCAACGTGTCGATAAAACCGTCCGCTGCATAACTGCTCAATACTCCTGCGCATAGCAGAGATGCACTCAAAAGTATTTTATATAGCGTTTTTTTCATAACTCCTTTCATTTTCTCGTTCACCTTTCATTATTGATAGCACATACAGCCATGATGGAAGCCGCTTCTCGCGGTGCGACTGCCGCCTATCATATAAGTTATCTTGGCTCCCGCGAAGAAGGGTACTGTGCGGGCAGGGCTGTTCTCCGTATTCAGGAAGGCGTTGAATACCACGTTCTTGGCGCGTGCCTCGCCGTTGTCATCCGGTGCAGGCAACTCAAAACGACTCTTGTCGCCGCCTTTATTCGAGTTATTCAGTCCATATTCGAAGTAGAAACTTAGTTTCAGTACATGGCAGAGACGGCTGTTGGTCGGAACGGAAGAGAGCAGGTCGTACCCGATCTCGCCGATAAGCCCGGCGCTGATATTCAGGCGGTTAGCCTGCTTGGTCTCAAACTCATAGGTAGTCAAGCCGCGTTCCGGCATGTTTTTGTAGGTCGCGTCATACAGGTTCGGCGAGAAACTCAATTCGTACGTTCCTTTCGTCAGGGAGACGGGATTGAGCGCGTAGCTCAGCTTCAACCCCACACCGATACTGAAACCGTGTGTATAATAGCCGAAGAGGATAGGCACGTCGATGAAGTTCCACTCTATCTTATCGGTCTGCTGTACATCATAATGCATGGTGCCCGGAAGGACAGTACTGCCCGTCAAGCGCATCTTACCGGCATGGTCGGCAGTGTACGGATCGAGACGTAACTCCGAGCGATGCATCGAATACTGCACGCCGATATTCGCCCATAAGCCGCTGTTCCGGTATTCGTAACCGACACCTACACCGCCGCCTACGTTACCCATAGGCATGACTCCCGTTGCGTGGGTATCCAGGATAGAATACCCTACATGGCCGCTCACATAGCCGAAATGGTAATGGTCGCCGTCCGCCAGACCACCTCTTCTGCGACGGTATTGACTCCACGACGGCAAACTGACCAATAGGAGCAGGGCCGCCATGAATACTATTTTTGTGTTTCTTTTCACGCGCATACGCATATATAAAAAGTCAGATTAGGTCGCAAAGGTACGAATTTTAATCCATATACACAAATATTTTCTTAAAAAATAAGAAAAAAGCGCCATTTTGGCACCTTTTAGATACGTTTTTTCCTCTCGTTTGCCGTTTTTCGCGGTTTACATATTGGCGTTGTAGTATTGCGGCAGACCCGTTACTTCGTCTCCCAGCCATGCCGGTTTGACAAACGATTCATCTTCACTGCCCAGTTCAATCTCCGCCAAAATCCTTCCGTTCAGACGACCGTGGAATACATCTACTTCCCAGCATCGCGCTTCGCCGTTACAAGGTGGGGCCGGGATGATATAACGGGTCTTGGAGATGACGCCCGGGAGGCATATTGCCATCAGTTCTTTCGCGTCCGCTACATCGATCTCGCGCTCCCATTCGAACTTGGCGAGACCTTCCCGCAACGTACAGGACTTGATGGTGAGAAACGCCTGATGGTCGCGTATACGCACACGGACAGTCTTGTCGGAGTCTTTGCATAAGTACCCCTGTTCAATCTCATAATGGGTCTTGGCTTCCGCTTTGAAAGCATCGGAGGAGACCAGAAACTTACGTTCTATTTCGGTATTGTGCATATTTCGGATAATGGTTTTTTGACAAAATCCCGTTCGCGCCACAACGGATGAGGGAGGACCAGTAGCGGAACGCTGTTCGTTGGTGATGAGTCATCGGGAATGAGGCATTGTATCTCTTTGCCGTCGTCATCGAACGCCAGAATAATATCGATGTCTATATTCCTGTCGGAATATATTCTTGCTTGTTGTTCGCCGGTAACGGGGTGTTTCTCCCGTCCCAAGTTCCGCTCGATGGCTTGTGTGAGTGATAGCATGTCCAGCGGCTCTTTCTCCGTCTCAACGGCGCAGCAGAGGTTGCAGAAGGCATGCTCGGACTGAAACCCCCAGGGCTCGGAATAGTAAAAGGAAGAGCACCGGGATACATGACCTACGTGCTCTTCTATTTCCTTTACGGCTTGGCGGATGGTGCGTTCCCGCTCTCCGAGGTTGGCACCGATTGATAGATAATAGCGCATGCTTTTACCATATATGGATAAAGTACGGAGGTCTGCACTACCGGTGCGTTGTCCAGCCAGTGGAAACGATGGTTGATACGGTCCATGGCAAAGACCACCACCAGTACGAGGATGCCGTATTTGCATATGCCGAACAGTCCTCCCAGCAGCCGGTTCGCCCAACTCAGATGGATGGCGCGCAGGAAGCGTGAGAGCAGCTTGGCGCATAGCGACAAGGCAATGCCGATAGCCAGGAAAAGCACGACATAAGCCACCACGTCACATATCTCCTTCGGCCATGCGAATTGAGCGAGTAGCCACGCAGAGCAGGTAGGTGCGGCCATGCGCGAACCAAGTACTCCGAGGATCACCACCAATATGGCGATGACCTCGGAGACTAATCCGCGCATAAGACCTCTGATGAGGCCCGCTAAGAGCGGTAAAACGATGATGACGTCCAGCCAGTTCACTCTTCTTCCGGCCAGTAGATCGGAGGTACAATCTCCTTCTCGTCTTGTCTGTCTTGCTTCTCTTTCTGGAATCTCTGGTATTCAACCGGATCGAACTCTCTCGGTGTCCATACGGAGTCGCGCTCATCAAGAGTAATAGGATCTCTGTATTTGTTGAATTCCAGATCGGAGATACCGATACCCGGAATACCACGCGGGGTAACGGACCATTCCTTACCGTTCGTCGTGCTCAACTGACTCCAGTAAGCGGCGTTATCGAAATACCAGCTGAGGATACCGGAGACGGTACCGAACCAGTTCTTGCAATCCATCACGGCCGTTGTGTCCGTCGGAGCCGCGCCCGGAAGGAAGAAATTCGAGAACTTGCAATATTCGGAGTTACCGCAGCAAATGAGGTGTGTACCGGCTTTGTTGGACATCACGCGTGACTGCGGGTAGCCTACGTTACCCGTGGTCGGCGCAAATACATTCGCCTCTTTGACTGAGTCCGGATGAGCGTAGATACAGTCTTTCGTACTACCGTCCTGCTCGAAGTATTCACCCGAGAAGCATATGTTTTTAATGCGTACGAGACGGCCGTCCAGATAGCGCACTTTCTTCATGTCGGCAAGGGTCGGGGTGACACCGGCAAACTTGATACCGCGTTTGGTACGCAGGTCAGAGAGTGTACACTCGTCGTAGATCAGTTTGGATGCGTCGGGTGCACCGATCATCCGGACTGCGTTACGGAACTTGGCGGCAGGAATACGTCCGGGCGCCCAACCTACTTTCTGGTTGGCACTGCTGGCGTATATATTGTTGTTATACGATGGTACGCATAATTGCGGCTGGTTCGCATAACGTCCGATAGCCAGACCGTTACAACGGATCAGGATCTCCTGACCGATCTGGTACAGACCGCCGCTCGAACCCATATCGAGCGAAATACGGAGGTTCTGCTGCTTGAGGTCGTTAGCTGGATCGGTATCGTTCGGATCCATCCACCAGCTGATGGCTTGCTGGATCACCATCGATTTATAGAAGTTACCGCCGAAATCATCCGTCGTAACACGTCCGCGGATATAGATACCGATGGTATCGGTCTTGATGGTATCGATGGAGAACAGGAAAATACCGTTTCCGTTGGTAGAACGCGTACGATATAGGGAGTCGGGGAAATCGCCTTCCTCACTCATAAACACGTCGCAGAACTCATTGAGCGAGTAGATGCGGTATTGACCGCCCCACGCTGCGTTCTCTTCCTTGAGGATCTGATCCAATTCCGTCTCGTCGGTTGTAGCAAACACATCCTCTTCGGTCAGCGCGCGAGGTTCGCATGAAGCCAATGAAAGTACGAAGGTACAAAGTACAATGTACGATAAATATTTACTTGTCTTCATAATGTTTAGAATTTATAGGTTACAGTTAAGAAGAAGTTCACGCCCCAAGCGTAGTAGTACTTGGACGGGTATTTCCACGCGTTAGCTGTGATGACGGAGTTATGATAATCTTTCTCTCCTTGCAGCACACCACGCGGCAGACGGGCTTGTTGGAAACCGCCGGTTTTGAAATGCGTGTTATTCGTTATGTTCGTCACACTCAGGTTGATAGAGAGCGATTGACGGTTCGGCAGATAGAGCAGTTTGCCGACCGATACATCGATCAGGAAGCGGTTGAGCGGGTTGGTGGCCTGCAGCTCTTCCTGCATCGTCATAAGGTTGTACGGGTATTTCAGTACGGGTATGCCGTTCTTGTCGAGGACAGCGTTCTCATACGTAGCGGTACCGTAGGTGGCACTGTTCGGATCGGTATCCACGCTTACGCGCAGCGCCTGACCGTCTGTCGTCTCGATAGCGTTGGCGTAGTTGTCGCCGAACCAACCGTTCACAGCTGTTCCGTCCATACGTACACCGGTATATAAGCCTTGCATACGACGGCTCGGAGCCACCGACAGGTAGTTCCAGTCATGGTAACTAACCGTCACGTCGGCGAACCACATCTTCGGGTGGAAGAAGCTTAACTTCAAACTGGCGTTGACTTGCGGACCGGTGGACAGGCGAAGTCCCTTCAACAGCACTTTGTCTTTGGTTTCGAAAACCAACTCGTCGCCGTCGATGGTGCTCTTCTGCGTCATAGGCATACCGTTCTCAGCCGACTGGATCGCGATCGCATCGCTCGTATAGCGATAGTCGCCTACTGCGGCTACTCCGGTTAAGGTGAAGTACGTGCCGAGTTTGACTGCGATAGCCGCCTCACCGCCTATATAACGCTTGTCGATAGCCGTCATGGCCTGGTTGACGAAGGTACGAGCCTCATCGTCATAGTATCCGTTGAGCTCGGTGCCGTTCCAGCTCTTGGTGAAGAAACCGGTGATACGACCGCGAACGATAGGATAGTTAAACGCATACGTCAGGTCCGTCGAAACAACTTTCTCGCTTCCGCGGTAGTACTGCTCGAGGTTAACGGCGTTGTCATGCACGTAGATATTCTCCAACACGCGGTCGTGTACACGCTGCGACAGATAGGCATCGCGTGCGTACGGAGCGCGCGTCTCAGCCAACGCGTTCAGCTTCAACTGGTTACGTCCGTTGATCTTGTAGGTAGCGCCGAACTTAACGCCCGGATCTACGAAATGGTGCGCGTCACCGAAGTAACGGGTACCGGCTTTCAGGTTGTCTTCGCCGATGGATTTGATACGTGCGTACGAGTCAGCACCGTAGTATTTCCAAGCTTCCGTTTCCGTACGCTCTTCGGCAATCTTGGTCAGATACCATGCACGTCCGTTGATCATGTCCGTACTGCGCTGCATCATGCTGTAGGTCAGTCGGGCGGCATAGTACAGATCCACGTCATGGAAGGTCCATTCGTGCTGGAACCATAACTTCGCCGTACCCATGTTCATGCGGTAGTTATAACCGAAACGACGCTTGGTATCTTTGATGACGTTGTCGTAGTCAGCGGCGATATCGTTCTTGCGTACGTTGGCGATATCACTCTGGGTGAAACCGCTGTTGGTAGCCAACTCCTTGATATCACGGTCTGCGAAAGCATCGATATCGATCCATTGGTTAGCGCCGAGCAGGTCATCGATGGTCTTGTAGTGAATACCTTGCGAGAACTTACCCTCACCGCCGATAATCATACGAAGGTGCTCGGTCTTGCGCTCGTAGAGGAAAGATGCACTCGCTTCCTGGATGTCATTATGACGACGCTCCAACATGTAACGCGCCGAACCCGTCGGGTTGTTGATATTATTGGCATAGTTGGCGGCATACAGGCTCTCCCAGTCAATCTGGGTGGTCTTGTTGTCACGGCTCTTCCAAAGGTTTACCAACTGGTTGTACTGATTCCAATCTACAGACGGACCAATGAGGTTACCGTCCTCGCCGGAGAAGCCTTCGCCCAGGTAATTACCGGTGATACCGTTACTGTACACATTACCGATGAATACGCCCCAGGGATAGTGAACGCCGTTCTCATCCGCCAACTGTACTTCCGAGTGCTTTACGTTCGCATTCGGGTTGACAATCTGACCGTCCCACATGGCGGAAGGCAGGTTGCGGTAGTAGTCCGGACGGGGATCCGGAGCGTTGTAATAGTTCAGCGCCGAGTTCGAATACATCGAGTAGTGATATCCGGCAGCCGCTTTGATCTTACGCTGCTCGTCCACTTTGTATTCGAAGGACGCGATAGCGGTCGGGTCGTACGATTTCACGATACGCGAGTTACGTACTTTGCCGTTCTGATAGCCCCAATAGGGGTTGTAGTTGTTGGTTCCCACGAGGTTATACACTTCCTGTGTGACTGCCGCGTTCTGTCCGCGCTCTGTCGGTGCACCGAAAGTGATGAGTTTGAGACGTGCCCTGTCCCAAATCTTCTCTGCCGTGAGGAAATAACCGAGCGAATAATACTTGATACCTTCACCGATGATGCCCTTGTTGTCGATGTACGGGGAGAAACGGTAGGCTAACTGTGCCGTCACCGCCCATCCGTTCGCCATGATACCACTCGAATAGGTAGCATTCACACGCGCTTTGTAGTTACGGTTCGTTCCGGCTGCACCTACTTTCCAACCTTGTGCATAACGACTGGCGCCCATCAGGTAGTTGGTCGATTGGCCGATACCGCCGAAGGTGAAGTTGGTAGCCTCCATCGGGTTCAGCACTTCCTTGTAACGGCTTGCGTCGTTCAGACCGCCCATGGCCGAGTAATTGAAGTTACCGCGCTCCTGGGAGTTGAAGTTCAGACCCTCGATGTAGTAGTTCTCTACGTTCGACTGGTAACCACGGTTGCGATAACGCGAGGTGGACCATCCGAAAGAGGTGGTCGAGTTGAACACATCCGTCGAAGCCGATGCCGTGGATGCCTGCGATTGTGTACGACCTTCGTCATCCATCATCTCCTCTTCCGTCAGGTTCAGCAGGATCTCGCTCTGCATCTCCGCAACGATGTCTTGCGGGAGGGAGACTTGTCCTAACTCGGTCGTCTGGTTCTCCTGGAGGTTAATCAACTCCATACCGGTTACATAACCGTCCGCCTCGATAATCACCTCTTCTGCCACCGGCTCCAAGTAGAGCAGGGTGAACTCACCTGCTTCATTGGTCGTGGTAGAGATGTTCTGATTTGCCAGAGTGACCTTCGCGCCCACAATAGGAGTCTTCGTGGATTCGTCAAAGATCTGGCCTCTAAGCGATGTCTGCGCGAGAGCCGTCAGGCTGATGAATAGCACAAACATCAAGGATAAGAGTTTGTTTCTCATAACGATTGTTTGTTAGTGTTTTTATGGTTAATTTTTTGTCTTTCGTCTTTTGTCTTTCGACCTTAGAACTCAGCGGTCTTCGGCGTTCTGGGGAACGGGATGACGTCGCGTATGTTCTGCATGCCGGTCACGAAGAGCATCAGTCGCTCGAAGCCCAGACCGAAGCCGGCGTGCGGCGCACTGCCGAAACGGCGGGTATCGAGGTACCACCACATGTCCTTCATCGGAATGTGACGGCGCTCGATCTCTTCGTTCAGCAGGTCGAGGCTCTCTTCACGTACACTGCCGCCGATGATCTCACCGATCTGCGGGAAGAGCACGTCGGTACCCTGTACGGTCTTGCCGTCTTCGTTGATCTTCATATAGAATGCCTTGATATCCTTCGGATAATCGGTCATGATGACGGGTTTCTTGAAGTGTTCCTCTACGAGGAAGCGTTCGTGCTCCGAGCTGAGATCATCGCCCCAGTTGCAGGGGAACTCGAATTTCTTGCCGTGCTTGATGGCTTCCTGCAAGATGTTGATGCCTTCGGTGTAAGGAAGGCGTACGAACTCGGTATCTACGACCGATTTGAGACGCTCGATAAGACCCTTGTCCACAAACTGGTTGAGGAACTCCAGGTCATCCATACAATGGTCGAGCGCCCAGCGTACGCAGTATTTGATGAAGTCCTCTTCGAGGTCCATCAGTTCGTCTTTCTGGATAAACGCCACTTCGGGTTCAATCATCCAGAACTCTGCCAGGTGTCGTGGTGTATTACTGTTCTCGGCGCGGAAAGTAGGACCGAAGGTGTATATTTTTCCCAAAGCCATGGCTCCGAGTTCGCCTTCGAGTTGTCCGCTGACGGTGAGCGCTGCCTGCTTGCCGAAGAAATCATCGGAGTAGTCTATCTGTCCGTTCTCGTCGAACTTGAGGTTATAGAGGTTCTTGGTCGTTACCTGGAACATCTGACCGGCTCCTTCGCAGTCCGAAGCGGTGATAAGCGGGGTATGGAAATAGAAATAACCGTGCTCATGGAAATAGGTATGAATGGCGATCGCCATGTTATGCCGGATACGGAATACCGCGCCGAAGGTGTTTGTACGGGGACGGAGATGCGCGATAGTGCGCAGGAACTCCATACTCAGTCCTTTCTTCTGCAGCGGGTATTTCTCGGGGTCGGCGGTACCGTACACCTCGAGGTCGGTCAGTTGGATCTCCACCGCCTGACCTGCTCCCTGGCTCTCTACCAGGATACCGGTTGCAGAGATACACGAACCGGTGGTGACGGGTTTGAGACGCTCCTCGTCGAATTTCTCCAGGTCCACTACGATCTGGATGTTCTTGATAGTCGAACCGTCGTTGAGGGCAATGAACGACACTTGTTTGTTGCCGCGACGGCTACGTACCCATCCGCGCACGTTGATCTCTGCTCCGAAATCGGTGCGTTTCAAGGCGTCTATGATTACTGTTCTTTGCATATATATCTTAAATCAAAAATCTCAAATCAAAAATCAAAAATCAAAAATCTCAAATCTAAAACGCCGGTGCGACGTTTTCACCCAGGCTGTTCAAACTGGCTCCGTCTGCATTCATCTGCTGTCCGAAGGACACGGCGCCCATCGAACTGTTCATGCTCGATTGGATGGACATGCCTGTACCGGCTATCGGTCCGCTCATCTCGTCGGCATCGATGGCCTCGTCCTCATTCTGGAACTTCGCGTACTTGCCGCGGAAGCGGAGCCATATGCTGTCGGTAGCGCCGTTACGATGCTTGGCCACGATGATCTGCGCCAAACCGCGTAAGTCTTTACCGGTCTTGTCATCGTTATAGAGATGGTAATACTCGGGACGGTGGATGAAACAAACCAGGTCGGCATCCTGCTCGATGGCACCGGACTCACGCAAGTCCGCCAGTTGCGGGGTCTTGCCTTCCACGCCTTGACGCGCTTCCACACCACGGTTGAGCTGCGAGAGGGCGATGATGGGTATATCCAGCTCTTTGGCGAGTGCCTTGAGGCTGCGGGAGATGATACTTACCTCCTGCTCACGACTGCCGTACGACGAGCCCTGGGCGTTCATCAGCTGCAGGTAATCGATGATGATCAGTTTGATATCGTGTTCGCGAACGAGCTTGCGGGCTTTGGAGCGTAACTCGAAGATGGACAGTGAAGGCGTATCATCCATGTAGAGCGGTTTGCCCTTCATGATATTGATCTTCGTATTCAGTCGCCGTGTCTCTTCCTTGGTCATCTTACCGGTCTTGATACGGTCGCCTTCCAACTCGCATACGTTCATGATCAGACGGTTGACGAGTTGCACCTTGCTCATCTCGAGCGAGAAGATAGCCACCGGTATCTGGCGGTCAATCGCGATATTCTTTGCCATGGAGAGCACGAACGCCGTCTTACCCATCGCCGGACGTGCCGCGATGATGATCAGGTCGGGTGTCTGCCATCCGGAGGTGATCTTGTCGAGCGCCGTGAAGCCGGAAGCGATGCCGGAGATGGAGCCGTCGTTCTTCGCGGCTTTCTCCATACGCTTGAAGGCTTCTTCGATCACCGAGTCGATCTGGGTGACGTCTCTTTTCTGCGTACGCTGGGATATCTCGAAGATGCCGGATTCGGCTTCCTGCATCAGTTCGTCCACGTCTTGCGTCTCGTCAAACCCTTGCTCTTCCATCTTGGCGGCCAAGGCAATGAGGTCGCGTGCCGTCGCTTTCTTGGCGATGATCTCCGCATGGTAGCGAAGGTGGGCGGCGGAAGCCACACGGCGGGTGAGGTCGGCTATATAGACCACTCCTCCGGCTTTCTCCAGCGTTCCCTGGGCACGTAGTTTCTCACAAACGGTCATGCTGTCGATGGGTTGGTCTTTCGATGCCAACTCACGGATGGCTTCATATACCATCCGGTTCTGGTCCTTATAGAAGACCTCCGGACGCAGGAGGTCTGCGACCGTTCCATACGCATCTTTCTCCAGCATGATAGCGCCGAGCACCGAGTCTTCCAACTCGGGTGCCTGAGGGGGTAATTTACCCATCTCGTTTGCGCCTACCTTGATGATTGTCTGCGAACTGCGTTTGTTATTTTTGGTGGTTACTGCCATATGCAGCTAATAAGTTATGGGCAGCAATAAAACTGCTTACTTCGTTGTTTAATACTTGTCGTTCGGCTACTTCGATGCGGTGCTCCATCGCTTCGTTCTTGTAGAAGCCGTCGAGCAGTGCCTGATTGATAGTCTCGTACATCCAGTATTTGGCCTGTTCGGTACGGTGGGCGTCGAAATAACCGTTTTGTTTGGTGAAGTCGATATAGGCTTCTATATTCTCCCATACCTCCATGACACCGGAATGGTCGATGGAGGAACAGCATATCGCTTCGGGTTTCCATCCGGATGCAGGGGGCGGGAAGAGCGCGAGCGCGTTCTTGAAGCTCACACGCGCGGCGCGCGCACGTTCAATATTATTTCCGTCGCATTTGTTGATGGCAATGCCGTCCGCCATTTCCATGATACCTCGCTTGATGCCCTGTAACTCGTCGCCGGTACCGGTGACCTGAAGCAACAGGAAATAATCGACCATCGAGTGAGCGGCGGTCTCGGATTGTCCTACGCCCACGGTCTCCAACAGGATCGTGTCAAAGCCGGCGGCTTCGCAAAGGACGATGGTCTCGCGTGTCTTGCGCGCCACGCCACCCAATGAACCGGCCGACGGACTGGGACGGATGAACGCGTTTGACTTCACGGACAGTTCGTTCATACGTGTCTTGTCTCCGAGGATGGAGCCTTTGCTCCGTTCGCTGGACGGGTCGATGGCGAGCACGGCCAGTTTCTTGCCCTGGTCACACAGATGTCCGCCCAAGGCTTCGATGAAAGTGGACTTGCCGGCTCCCGGAACGCCGGTGATACCGACGCGGATGGAGTTACCGGCATACGGAAGGCATAGCTCGATCACTTTCTGCGCAATAGTCTGGTCGGCCAGCAGGTTGCTCTCCACGAGCGTCACGGCCTGACTGAGTATCGTCATGTCACCGCGACGGATGCCCTCGAAATATTCTTCGGGGGAGAGCACCGTCTTCTTGCGACGGAAAGTGGAGTAGGGGTTTACGGACGGCAGGTTTTCCACTCCCGCGTTAACCTGTAAACCCTTGTACTCTGCGCTATTTTCCGGATGGTCTATCATTCAACGGTGAAGTTGATTTTAACTCGTTTGATCGGGTTCTGATAATCGTTTGTGATGATCACCATCTCGCGTGTGAACGCGGCGGGATCGAGCTCACGCGTGTCAATCAGTACGGAGATTGCACCTTTCTTACCGGACTTGACGGCTTTCGGAGCTTTGGCGTCCAGACGGGTGTCTGCGCAGTAGGCACGGCGTATCTCGAGCGGGTTCGAACCGGCATTCTTGACGGGGAAGGTGTATTTGTAAATCTTGCCCTTGACGAACTTACCGGCGTTGAACTCAGCCGGCACTTCGATGATCGGCGCGTTCTGCTTTTGCTCCAACGTCAGGTTGCTGAAATCTTCCACGATGTTGGCTTTGATGGTGAGCTTGAACTCGTCGGTCTTCACCAGTTTGCCGTCCACTACGACGTAAGCGTACACCTCTACCGGTCCGTACAGCGGAGCGGTCTTGGTATCGATGGCGAAGACGAACTTACCTACCTCGTGGGGTTTCGGCGCCTCGAGGGTCACCTGGTTAATCAGCCAGCTGTCAGCCGTAGCGAGCTCTACTTTATGCTCTGCCTCTTTCTGGTTGGCGTACTCCAACTCACCGCTCTTCACCTCACCTTTCTTGATGTCACCCAGGTTCAGCTCTTTCATCTTCATGTTGAGTTCACCTACGGCGATAGTGTATTTGTTCACCGGTTTGGCTTGTTTGGGGATTACCTCACCTTTGATGAACACGCGCTTGCCGGGTTCGGTAGCGTTGGAAGTGATGGTAATGGTCTTGCTGAACTTACCGGGACGGCCGTTAGGGTTATAGGTAACGGTGATACTACCGGTCTTGCCGGGCTCTACGGGTTCCTTGGTCCAGGTAGGAGTGGTGCAACCGCAACTGGCCCGTACATTACTCAGTACGAGAGGGGCCATTCCTTCGTTCTTGAATACAAACTCGGTACTGACACGACCACCGTCCTCGGCAATCTTACCGAAGTCGTGTTCCGTTTTCTCAAAAGTGATCACAGGCTCTTGAGCCATCATGGCTACAGATACAAGTGCCATGCATACAATACTTAAAATCTTTTTCATTGTTTATATCTTTAAACTTTAAACTTTAAACTTTAAACTTTAAACTCTAATCTCTTAACTCTCCACTCTCAACTCTCAACTTTCACCAATCGTCTCACTTCCTTGATATCCTCGATCTTGCGAATGGCTTTGAGGAGGTCTTCGAGTTCCGACCGGTCATATACGTACACTTCCATCGTGCCTTTGAAGATACCGTCTTCGCTGGATATGTTGATGGAGCGGATGTTGATGTGAAAATCCTTGGTGATGGTTTGCAGCACTTGGATGAACACACCGAATTTGTCAATTCCTTTCAGTTCGATTGTCTCCACGAAGGACATCACGCGGTGGGTGTTCCAGGTGGCGGAGTAAATCCGTTTGCCGTAACTGGTCTTGAGCAGATTCGCTTCGGGGCAGTCGATCTTATGGATGTGCATCAGCCCGTGGTCGTCGAGGTATCCCAATACCTCATCTCCGGGAATCGGATGACAGCAGTTACTGAGCACAAATCTCTTGTTCAACTCATCGTCCGTCAGCACGATGGTATGGGGTTCTTTCTTCTTTTTCGGCTTGGGTGCTTCAGGCGCATCCGCTCTGTCAGCGGGCCCTGACTGGGTCTGTATTCTGTCAGGCGAAGCCGGTCCGTCAACGTCAGTGGTCTCTTTCTTCCCGATGAACGGCACATATTTCCACCACCGCTGTTTGGGCAGCACTATCTCGCGGATATTATCGAGGCGGACGACACCTTGACCTACTTTCGCGTACAGCTCGACAGGCTGCGTCATTTGGTAGTAATTCAATAATCGTGCCAAAGACTGATCGTGGTTCGCCGCGAGGTCCGCATCAATCGCGATCGCGTCCTCCACCAATCGCTTGCCATGCTCGATATACCGGCGTTCTTCTTTGCGGAAATACTGGGTCAGTCCGTTGCGCGCTTTAGCGGTAGTGACCATATGGAACCATTCTTTCTGCGGATGCTGGCTGTTGGAGGTCAGTACTTCTATCTGGTCTCCGCCTTTGAGCTGATAGGACAGCGGCACGAGGGTGTGGTTCACTTTCGCCCCGATACAATGCTCTCCTATCTCGGAGTGGAGCAGGAAGGCGAAGTCGAGAGCGGTGGAGCCGAGCGGCATGGTCTTGATCTCGCCTTTGGGCGTGAAGACGAATACCTCCTGTGCAAACAGGTTCAGTTTGAATGTGCCGAGGAACTCCATAGCGTCCTTGTCCGGGTGCTCGAGGATCTCCTTGATCTCCCGCAGCCATTTGTCCAGTTCACTGTCGTCCGACTCGCCGGTTTTGTATTTCCAGTGTGCGGCGTAACCGCGTTCGGCTATCTCGTGCATGCGGTCCGTACGGATCTGCACTTCGATCCATTCGCCGTTGCGTCCCATGACGGTGACGTGCAGTGCCTCGTAGCCGTTGGCTTTCGGCGTGGATATCCAGTCGCGTATACGCTCGGGGTGGGGACGGTACATCTCCGTAATGGCGGAGTAGATCATCCAGCACTGGTCTTTCTCGCTGAGCGAGTCTTTGGGTGTGAAGATGATCCGCACGGCGAGGAGGTCATACACATCCTCAAAGGCGCACTGCTGCCGTACCATTTTCTTCCAAACGGAATAGACGGATTTGATACGCGCTTTGAGAGAGAACTGGTACCCCATACCGGTCAGCCGTTCGCGGATAGGTTGTGCGAACAACTCGAAACTATCCAACTGTTGTTGCCGTACGGCTTCCAGTTTCTCGTTGATCTCATTCCATGTGTCCGGGTGTTCGTATTTGAAACTCAGGTCCTCCAACTCCGTTTTGATGGGGAAGAGTCCGAGACGGTGTGCCAGAGGCGCGTATATATACTGGGTCTCGCCCGCAATCTTGTATTGTTTGTCTTTGGGCTGCGCGCCTAATGTACGCATATTATGGAGCCGGTCGGCAATCTTGACCAATACGACGCGGATATCGTCGCTGATGGTGAGCAGCAGTTTGCGGAAGTTCTCCGCCTGCTCGCTGGCCTGGTCGCCGAACACACCGCCGCTTATCTTCGTCAGTCCGCTGACTATCTGTGCGATCTTGTCTCCGAACAAACCGCGGATATCATCCACCGTATAGTCGGTATCCTCTACTACGTCGTGCAGCAACGCCGAGCATATACTCGTGCTACCCAGTCCTATCTCGCGAACGCATATGCGCGCGACAGCAAGGGGGTGCATGATATAGGGCTCTCCGCTGAG